>DATFDU010000324.1:0-13744 GCA_035251915.1 Dongiaceae bacterium
CCGGTTCCGCGGGCGCACCGCCATGCTGCTGGTCATCCTCAGCGTGTCGATGTTCCCGCAGATCGCCGTGCTGTCGGGCCTGTTCGAGCTGATCCGCGCCCTCGGGCTCTACGATACGCTGGCGGGGCTGGTGCTCTCCAATCTCATCCTGACGCTGCCGTTCGTGACCTGGGTGCTGACCACCTTCATGCGCGAGATGCCGCGCGAGCTGGAGCAGGCGGCGATCATCGACGGCGCCAACGATTGGCGCATCCTGACACGGGTCTTCCTGCCGATCCTGGGGCCGTCCCTGTCCGCGGCGGGGCTGCTCGCCTTCATCCTGGCGTGGAACGAGTTCATGTTCGCGCTGACCTTCACGCTGTCGACCGACCAGCGCACGGTTCCGGTCGCCATCGCGCTGATCTCCGGCGCGACCGCCTATGAGCTACCGTGGGGCCGGGTGATGGCGGCCTGCGTCATCGTGACCGTGCCGCTCATCATCCTGGTGCTGGTGCTGCAGCGCTACATCATCTCCGGCCTGACGGCCGGTGCCGTAAAAGGCTAAATGCTCTACCGGCGATCCAGCGCGCGGATCAGCCGGTCGTAGAGGGGCGCCGGCAACAGGCGCGTCAATCGCGCGATCCAGGCCAGCCTCCAAGGGAAAGAGATGTAGGGCTCGCGCGCCAGGATCGCCTTTGCCAGCAGGGCGGAGGCGGGCTCGACTTGTATCGACATCGGCTTCGCGCGCTGCTTCCGCGAGTCCTTGGTAACCACGAAGCCCGGGGCGGCGAGGGTCACCGCGATGCCTCGTGGCGCCAGATCGATGCGCAGGCTCTCGATGTAGTTCATCAAGGCCGCCTTGGCGGCGCCATAGGACGCCGCGTGGGGCAGGCCGCGGAATCCGGCGATGCTGCCGATCGCGACGATCTGGCCATTGCCCTGCTTCAGCAACGCGGGCAGCGCCGCCTCGACGAAATTCACCACGCCAAAGACGTTGAGCTCGAACGATGCGCGCATGTCTGCGCTGGTCAGATCTTCCGGCGCGGTGCGGCTGCCGCCGCCGGCATTGAGGATCAGCCGGTCGATCCGGCCGTGCTTGCGCAGGATCTCCTCGACGCAGGCACGGGCGGCGTCGCCGACCGTGACATCGCACACCGCGATCTCGCTGCTGCCGCCGGCCGCCTCGATCCCGGCCGCCACCTCCTGAAGCAGGCGCAGGCGGCGCGCCACCAGGATCACGTGGTCGCCGTGCCGCGCCAGGCGTTTGGCAAGCGCGGCGCCGATGCCGGAAGACGCGCCGGTGATGAGGGTGATCGGCTGCCCGGTCGCGGCCAATGCGGCTAGTCCGCGATGCGCTGCATGGCGTCGGCAATCGCCTGATCCCGGCCGGCATCGCTGATCTCGGCGCGTGCGTGTCTCTTGAAGTTCTTGCGCGCGTCGCGGTAATAGGCGGTGCGCTTCAGCATCGACATGGCAAAGCGGTTGAGCGCGCTCGCCGGCCAGCGCATCGGGCGGTCGAAGTCGAACAGCAGGATCGCGCGCTCTTCGTCGGTCCTGTTCCAGACCTGGTGCAGCATCGAATCGTCGAACACGAAGCACTTGCCCTCGCGCCAGCGCACGGATTCGCCGCCCACGACCATGCGGCATTGCTGCCAGAGCTTCGGCACGATGAGGCCGAGATGGGCGCGCAGCACGCCCTTGGTGATGCCGCGGTGCGGCTTGATCTTGTAGTTGGGCGCAAGGATCGAGAACCAGGCGGAGCGCAGTCCGGGCACCCTGCGCAGCAGGGCTGCAGTCTTGGGACAGCGCGCGGTGTTGGCCGTCAGCTCCTCGCCCAGCCCCCACAGGAAGAAGGCACGCCACTTCTGTGAATGCGAGATGCGGGCCTGATCGGGCGAGATCTTGTCCATGAACGGGATGCGCTCGCGGTCCTGCAGGATGCCTTCAAGCTCGCCCCGGATCTCCTGCCAGTTCGCCTCCAACTCCGCCACGAACGGGAAATGCTCGTTCGGAACGAACGGCAGGTCCGGCACGCGGGACTGGCGGGTGTAGAGCCTGGCCAGCAGCTTCAGCGTGCCGAGGCCCAGCATCTTGACCCTGGCGCGGCGCCAGGCTTTCCAGGGAGACTTGCCTTCGCTCCCGCGTACTGCCGTTGCCCCTGCCATTTGACCCCGTCAAGCGCCGTTGGTGCGCGGATTCATACGGGTGCGACCTGAGGGCGCGCAAGGCCGAACATGTCGCGCCCGGCAATCCCGTCCGCCGCCTCCCGGTCGGAGGGCGAGCGGCCCGGCATCGCGGCGCCAGATGCCGGGCGGGTTGAAGCCCACCGCCATTTCATGCTCCCTTGCTGAGATCGGGATTGGAAACATAGAACATGAGTCGCGTCAGAATTGAAATCGAGCTGGGCGACATCGAGATCGAGGTTTTCGATCGGCAGGCTTCCGCCAGCGCCGGCTATTTCCTCGCCGATGTTCGGGCGGGGCGCTACGATGGCAGCAGCTTCTTCCGCATCGTGACGCTGAGCAATCAGAGCGCGGAGAGGCATCGGCGCATCGCGGTGATCCAGGGCGGCCTTCGCCACGAGCGTGAGGACCTGGAACCGGTGATTCCACACGAAAGCACGGCGATGACCGGGCTAAGGCACCTCAAAGGAACGGTATCGCTGGCGCGGTTCGCGCCGGGCGCGGTCTATCATTCGTTCTTCATCTGCCTGCGCGACGAGCCGAGGCTGGACTTCGGCGGCGCGCGCCATCCGGATGGGCAAGGGTTCGCGGCGTTCGGGCGCGTGTCGGCGGGGTTCGACGTGGTGCAGCGCGTCTATGCGCGGGCGGAGGCAGCTGAGGATCTGAAGAACGAAATCGCAATCCGGCGCGCGATCGTCATAGCTGCCTAGGATAAAACTCGCCTGTCTTGCCGTGCGTGCGCAGCCCCTCCGGTCGGTAGGGGCCGAACAGATCGTAGAGCTGCACCTCCTTGGCCTTGAACCGCTCGATCACCGTATCGTGCAAGGGTGCATCGCTCGGTATCTTGCGATCGATCTGATCGCGTAGCTGAAACAGAATGCCTCTGGTCTCGTCATGCTGCATCCCGCTCGGATCAGGATAGAGCTTCAGGACGGCGGAATCATATTTCAGGCCCGTGCTTGCGGCGGCTTCAAGCATCCACTTGAGAGAGATATCGGAGAGCCGCGATTCCTCTTCTGGATAGCTGCCGCCGATATCAGAGTGGCAGCCAGCAAACCAGATCTGCTGGAACCATTCCGGCCCATCCTTCGGGCGCTCTGGATTGTCTCCCGGCGTGCCCCACGCCACGCGGTCGAAGTCCTTGCGCCTTTCGTCGATTGCCAGAGCATGGCGCGCGTATTGGACTTTCGTATTGAGGGTCGTGTCGTAGAATCGCATCCGCCATTTGAGTAGATGGAAGGGTCGCCACCACCGGCTGTGACGCAGGCCGACTTCCCAGCGGACGCGATAAATGAGGTTACCCAGATAGGCGAGAGCGCCAATGATGATGACCGAGGCGACAAGCAATGTCGGCCAGCCGAGGTCGAGTCCGAACCAGCGCGCCACACCCAGGATCATGCCGAAGTTGATGGCCAGGGCCGCGATTCCTAGAACGAAGGTTGCCAAGGTCATGTTGCCGATGGCAGCGACGGTATCGAACACGCCGATGAAATGCGGATAGACATTGGCGCCCTCGCCGTCGCTTGATCGATATTTCGTCCGGAAGCGTTCGGCCAGCTCCAGCCGCTGCTCCAATTGTTCCTTCTGGCGCTGCGTGGCTTTGTCCGGCGGCCGGGAATGGGTGTGCTGGTAGACGCGCTTCACGGCTCGCTTGGCAATCCGCTTGGACGTCTTGAGGTCGCGCTTGAGTGGCTGGTCGCCATCCATCGTCGGGACGCCGCACAGCGCGATCACGGCGCCGAGGCAGCGCACGGTGTAGGCGCCGCGGCTGAAGCCGAACAGGAAGATGCGGTCGCCGGGCCGCCAGATGCGGACCAGTGCGGCGTAACAGTCGATCATGTTGCCGGTCAGGCCGAGGCCGGTAGCCTGGCAGACCAGGTTGTAGATGAAGTCCCAAGCGGCGCCGAGCACGCCGCGCGCCCCTTTGCTGGTGCCGATGCCGGGATCATAGAACGCGTATTGCCCGGCGGGATCGACCGAGCAGTCGGGGCCACATCGCGTGGCGCGGTAGAGCTTGTAGATGTTGCTGCGCCGCTCGTCGAACAGCACGCCGCCGCGCTGGCCGGTGCCGTCGGAATAGATCACGATGTTTCTGGGCATGAGCATCTCCCAGACAGGGGCAATATCTGTCGCCGACCCGGAAATACGCCGTCGTCAGCTTGAATGCAAAACGCTCCCGCCCGCCGTCAGGGCCTAGCTGATGGCGGGCGGGGTGAGCAACAAGCGGACCCTCGTCAGAGCAAGGGATAAGAGAGCTTTACGAGCACCCGCTTGTTGAGCCGCAGGTCGTGCACTTCATGCACGTGCCATTCCGGACCAGGGTGAAGTTGCCGCATTCGCCGCAGGCATCACCCTCGTAGCCTTTCATCTTCGCTTCGCGGATGCGCTCCAAACGGCTTTCGATCTCGCGCGCCAGGTTGGGTGAAGAGATCAGCGCATCCATCTGCTCATGGCGCTCGACATGCACGTGCATGTGGGTCTCGTCGTGGCCGCCATCGTGGGCATGGACCTCGTGCGGGCTCGGCGCCAGCGCGGTGTTGCCCACCACGTGACGCGCCATGTTGGAGAACATGACCAGGTTGGAACGCACGAAACCGGAGGAAGCAAGGCGCTTCACGCTCGCCAGCTCGCGCTCCCGCTCCGGCAGGTCGGCCTGTGCCACGCCGCTGCCGAGGGTATCCGGATCGAGATCGTCCGGCTTCACATGGGCAAGGTCGTTGCGGCCGAGATAGGAAATCGCCAGCTCGCGGAAGATGTAGTCGAGGATCGAGGTCGACATCTTGATGGTGTCGTTGCCTTCGACCACGCCATTCGGCTCGAACCGGGTGAAGGTGTAGGCCTCGACGAACTCCTCGAGCGGCACGCCGTACTGCAGGCCGATCGAGATCGCGATCGCGAAGTTGTTCATCAGGCTGCGGAAGGCGGCGCCTTCCTTGTGCATGTCTATGAACACCTCGCCGAGCGCGCCGTCCGCATATTCGCCGGTGCGCAGATACACCTTGTGGCCGCCGACGATCGCCTTCTGGGTGTAGCCCTTGCGGCGCTCCGGCAGGCGCGAACGGCCCTGTTTGACCTGGCGCTCGATGATGCGCTCGACGATCCGCTCCGCCACGATCGGTACACGGGCCGCGGCCGGCGCCTCGATCACCTCGTCGACGACATCCTCATCGCCGAGTAGCGAGCTGGCCAGCGGCTGCGACAGCTTCGAGCCGTCGCGATAGAGCGCGTTCGCCTTGATGCCGAGGCGCCAGGACAGCATGTAGGCATCCTTGCAGGCGTCGACGCTGCTCTGGTTCGGCATGTTGATGGTCTTGGAGATCGCGCCGGAAATGAAGCTCTGCGCCGCCGCCATCATGTGGATGTGGCTCTCCACCGAGAGGAAGCGCTTGCCGACGCGGCCGCAAGGATTGGCACAGTCGAAGATCGACAGGTGCTCGTCCTTCAGGAACGGCGCGCCCTCCAGCGTCATCGCGCCGGAGGCGTAGGTGTTCGCCGCCTCGATCTCGGCCTTGCTGAAACCGAGGGTCGCCAGCATGTCGAAGGTCGGCTCGTTGAGCTGCTCGGCCGTGAGGTTGAGCGCCGCCTGGCAGAACTCCTCGCCCAGGTTCCATTTGTTGAACACGAAGCGGATGTCGAAGGCATTGGCGAGCGCGTTCTCCACCGACTGGATCGCACCGGTGGTGAAGCCCTTGGCCCTCAGCGCCTCGTGGTTGATGCCGGGCGCGCCGGACAAGGTGCCATGGCCGACCGCATAGCGGATGATCTCCTCGATCTCGTTCTCCGCATAGCCGAGCTTGTGCAGGGCGGCCGGAACGGTGCGATTGATGATCTTGAAGTAGCCGCCGCCCGCCAGCTTCTTGTATTTGACCAGCGCGAAGTCGGGCTCGATGCCGGTGGTGTCGCAATCCATCACCAGCCCGATCGTGCCGGTCGGCGCGATCACCGTCGCCTGGGCATTGCGATAGCCATGCAGCTCGCCCAGCGTCAGCGCCTGGTCCCAGGCCTGGTGCGCGGCGTCGAGCAAAGCGGCATCCGGGCAGTTGTCGTGGTCGAGCGCGACGGGCAGGACCGACAGGCCCTCGTAGCCCGCGGTCTCGCCGTAGGCCGCGCGGCGGTGGTTGCGGATGACCCGCAGCATCGCCTCGCGGTTCTTGTCGAAGCTGGGGAAGGTGCCGAGCTCGCCCGCCATCTCCGCCGAGGTGGCGTAGGAGATGCCGGTCATGATCGCAGTCAGGGCGGCGGTCAGCGCGCGGCCCTCGTCGCTGTCATAGGAGAAGCCCGTCGCCATCAGCAGGCCGCCGACATTGGCGTAGCCGAGGCCGAGGGTGCGGAAGTCGTAGGACAGCTGCGCAATCTCCTTGGACGGGAATTGCGCCATCAGCACCGAGATCTCGAGCACGACCGTCCACAGCCGCACCGCATGGCTGTAACCCTCGATGTCGATCCGGCCGTCCGACCTCAAGAAGGTCATCAGGTTGAGCGAGGCGAGGTTGCAGGCCGTGTCGTCCAGGAACATATATTCCGAGCACGGATTGGAGGCGTTGATGCGCCCCGATTCCGGGCAGGTGTGCCACTCGTTGATGGTGGTGTCGAACTGCACGCCCGGATCGGCCGACTGCCAGGCCGCGGCGCCGATCTTCTCCCACAGGTCGCGCGCCTTCACGGTCTTGTGGACCTTGTGGTCGGTGCGGCGGATCAGGTTCCAGTCGCCGTCCTCGATCACCTTCTGGATGAAGTCGTTGCTGACGCGGACCGAGTTGTTGGAGTTCTGGCCGGAGACGGTCAGATACGCGTCGCTGTCCCAGTCGGTGTCGTAGGTGCGGAAATCGATCTGCTTGTAGCCCTGCTGCGCGAAATGGATGACGCGCTGGATGTAGTTCTCCGAGACCTTGGCCTTGCGCGCCTCGCGGATCGCGGCCTTCAGCGCCGGGTTCCTGGCGGGGTCGAACTTGCCCTCGCCTTCGCCCGAATGCGCGGCCTTGATGACGCGATTGAGGTGGATGTTGCAGGCCTGCGAGCCGGCGACCAGGGACGCGACCTTCTGCTCCTCGACCACCTTCCAGTCGATGTATTCCTCGATATCCGGATGGTCGAGATCGACCGTCACCATCTTGGCGGCGCGGCGGGTGGTGCCGCCCGACTTGATGGCGCCGGCGGCGCGATCGCCGATCTTGAGGAAGCTCATGAGGCCGGAGGACTTGCCGCCACCCGAGAGCTTCTCGTTGGCGCCGCGCAGGCGGGAGAAGTTGGAGCCGGTGCCCGATCCGTATTTGAACAGGCGCGCCTCGCGCACCCAGAGGTCCATGATGCCGCCCTCGTTCACCAGGTCGTCGGCGACGCTCTGGATGAAGCAGGCATGCGGCTGCGGATGCTCATAGGCCGAGGCGGAGGCGGTCAGCAGGCCGGTGCGGAAGTCGACGTAGTAGTGGCCCTGCGCCGGGCCGTCGATGCCGTAGGCCCAATGCAGGCCGGTGTTGAACCATTGCGGCGAGTTCGGTGCGCCCATCTGGAGCGCGAGCATGTAGCGCATCTCGTCGAAGAAGGCGCGGGCGTCCTCCTCGGAATCGAAATAGCCGCCCTTCCAGCCCCAGTAGGTCCAGGTGCCGGCCAGGCGGTCGAACACCTGTTGCGCCGACCGCTCACCGACGTAGCGCTCTTCCGCGGGCAGCTTCAGCAGCTCCTCGCGGTCCGCCTCCTGGCGCCACAGCCATTCGGGCACATCGCGCTCGACAACGGGGCGCAGCTTCGCCGGCAGGCCGGCCTTGCGGAAATACTTCTGCGCCAGCACGTCGGAGGCGACTTGCGACCATTCGGCCGGCACCTCGATGTCTTTCAGCTGGAAGACGATCGAGCCGTCCGGATTGCGGATCTCGCTGGTGGTCTTTTGGAACGCAATCTCCGCGTAGGGAGACTGGTCGGCTTTGGTGAAACGGCGTTCGATACGCATGTTAATCCCCCGCTAAGCCCGCGTTTACGCGGAATCCGCCACCTGCCGAAGAAACCGCTTCAACAAAGTGGTCTAAGTTGTTTAGATCGGCCGCTATATCTTGCGGGTGACCCCGCAGCGACATGCTTAATATAGACCCCCGCACGCGCGCCGGGGCAAGCAAACATTTCTACATATTGTCACATTTGGCGCTTGACGAACCTACATCTAGTGGCTCCCCCCAGCATCTTGTAGGTGTTGCGGGCGCCTGTGGATAAGTAGTGTCAGCAAATTCAGCTTTTTTCGCGCCGCGTCATTCCGGCCAGTGTCGAAATCGCGAGAAAAATCAAAAGCATGGCCATCCCGATCCATTGCCGAAGCGCGACCGCTTCGTGCAGCAGCAGAATCGCGGCGATGGTCGAGAACAGCGGCTCCAGGTTCATGGTGAGCGCCGACTGCGCCGGCGAGATCAGCATCAGGCCCAGGAACAGGAACAGGATGCCGAACGTGTAGCAGATGCAGACCGCGACCGTCGCCAGCCAGCCGGCCGTCGTCTGCGGCAATTGCGCGCCCTGAGTGGCCGCCAAATAGAGTCCGACGGCCAGCACGACCCAGACATTCATCCACGCGTTCATGACGAAGGGATGAGCCCGCGACATCGCGGCGCCACCGAACAAGGCGATTACCGCGATGCTGCCGGCGGCGGCCAGCGCAAAGGCGATGCCGCGCCAGTCGAGAGTCCCGAATCCATCCCATGAGGCCACCACAAGACCGGCAAACGCGCCGATCAGGCACAGCGCCTTCATCCAGGTCATGCGCTCGCGCCCCAGCAGCGGCGAGGCGACGCCGACCATCAGCGGATAGGTGTAGAGCAGCAGCACCGCGAGGCTGACGCTGATGTAGAACACCGACGACAGGTAGCCGAACGACATCACCAGGATGCAGAGACCGAAGGCGATGGTGGTGGGGATGGTGCGGCGCGGCAGCATGAGGCTGCGGCCGAGCGCGAGCTGCAGGCCGCCCAGCGCCAGCATCATGCACAGCGAACGCAGGAAGACCTGGGTCGCGGGGTTGCTGCCCGAATCGTAGGCGATTCTGGCAAAGGTCGTTACCAGGCCGACGAACAGCGCGGCGAGGAACGTGAGGCCGAGTCCGAGCAGACGTTTGCGGCGCTGGTCGGCAGCTTCGAAACTGGACAGGATGACACCCTGGAGTCGGACGGAGCGCAAAGGTGCGGAAACCGGCGGCGGAGAGCAATCCCTTCTTGATTCGCGCGGCGCGCCCCGGCGAGGCCGAGGCGATCGTCGCGCTGCTGCAACGCGCCTTCGGAGTCTACCGCGGGAAGCTGCGGCCGGAATCGAGCGCGCTGCTGGAAACCCCCGAGACGATCCGGACTGCCATGAACGCCGGGACGATCCTGCTTGCCGAGCGCGCTGGCCGGATACTGGGCTGCGTTTCGGTCCAGCGGAAAGGCGATTGCGCCTATGCCGGGCGGCTGGCGGTGGAGCCGATGGAGCAGAGAATCGGGGTCGGCCGCGCTTTGCTGGCAGCGACGGAGGCACTGGCGCGCGAGATGGGCAGCGACCGGCTGCGGGTCGACGTGCGGCTGAAGCTGCGCGACAACCGGGCCTTCTTCCGAGCGCTCGGATTCGTCGAAGGGGCCGAACGCTGCCATCCCGGATTCCGCTCGCCGACCTATATCGAATTGGAGAAAGCCTTGATTTAACGGCTACTTGGCGGGCGTCCTATGGCGTCCGGTCAGCTTGCCAGCGTCCGGGCCCGCCGATATAGTCCGCGGCAATTCGAGACTTTCGAGGCCGGCACGAATCCATGTCCTTCGGTACGCGCGTCTTTACCTGGCTCCACGGCGAGCTTGTGGGCACCGACGAGTTCGGCAACCGCTACTATCTCGACAAGCGCACCAAGGGACAGCCGCGGGAGCGCCGCTGGGTGCTCTACAAGGGCATCCCGGAAGCCAGCAAGGTCCCGCCGGAGTGGAACGCCTGGCTGCACCGCACGACCGTGCAAGCGCCAGCCAGCCGTGCGACGCAGCATGCCTGGCAGAAGCCGCACGAGCCGAACCTGACGGGCACCGATCTCGCCTACCGGCCGCCAGGCCATGTGTTGAAAGGCGGGGTGCGGGCCCCGGCCAGCGGCGATTACGAGCCCTGGGTGCCGAACTGATCTGGGAATCGATGGCGCGGGGACAGTTTGGGGCTGTCCCGGCCGTAGCGGAGGGAACGAGAGGGCCATGGAGCGCAATACACTCGAAACCGTTCTCGGCGCCGTGGTGCTGCTGGTGGCAGGCTATTTCCTGTACCTGGTCTACTCGCAGACCAATGTGGGTGCGGAGGCGAGCGGCTATCCGCTGCAACTACGGTTCGACAGCGGCGGGTCGACCGGCATCGGCACCGACGTGCGCATCGCGGGGGTGAAGGTCGGCACGGTGACTGACCAGCAATTCGACCCTCAGGCCTATCAGGCGGTGGTGACGATCGAGATGGATCATTCCGTCAAGCTGCCCAAGGACACCTCCGCCGTGGTGACCAGCGACGGGTTGCTGGGCGACAATTACATCCTGCTGAATATCGGCGGCGACACGGCGATGCTGGCGCCGGGCGAGCGCATCCGCAACGTTCAGGGCGCCATAAATTTGGCGGATTTGATCAACAAGTTCGTAGTCGGCACCGACAGCGGCGGCGCCAGCAACTGAGCCGCAGAGGCAGGATGCGTATGTCATCCAAGAGCAACGACAAGATCAAGGGCGGCAAGGGCGGGCACGTTTGGCGGCAGCCCGACGGCAATCCCGTCTCCTGCGTCGAGAAGATCAAGGTCCTGAACCAGAACCTCGACGAGATCCGGCAGCTGGCGCAGGATGCGCTGGAGGATGCGGTCCTGATGGGATGCGACGAAGCGCAGATCCGCGCCGTCCTGCAGAGCGTGATCGAGGATCTGCAGAATCCCTATCGGAAGGACAAATGAGACTTTTGCCAGCGGCGTTCGGCGCGGTGCTTCTGCTCGCTGTCGCGCCCGCGCACGCGATCCAGATGGAAGAGGCCGTGCTGCAGGGCCTCGACAAGATCACCGCGCGCATCTCCACGATCAAGGTCGCGGTCGGCGAGACCGTCAGTTTCGGGTCGCTGCAGATCACCTTGAGGGCGTGCGACAAGAAGCCACCGGAGGAGACGCCGGAAAGCGCCGCCTTCCTGCAGATCGTCGAGCAGAAGCAGGGCGAGCAGCCGGTGACGCGATTCTCGGGCTGGATGTTCGCCTCAAGCCCGGCGCTGTCCGCTATGGAGCATCCGGTCTACGACCTCTGGGTGCTCGATTGCGAGAACAAGGGCGAGGCGCAGCCCGGGCAGGCGCCTGCGCCGGAGCAGGCACCTGCGACCGAGGCGGAGCCGATGCCGGCAGACGAAGCGCCGGCCGACTAGATTCGCCATGCGGGTCGCATTTTCGGCGCTGAACCGGCATCCACTTTGGCAGAAAATGCTTAGGGTTCGCTCCCGTTGAGCGCATCGGAGAGCGCCGTCGTCGGCAGCTCGGCGGGGAAGGAGGCGCGATGCTTCAGCGCCTCGGTGAGGTGCTTGCGATAGAGATCGCGCGAGATCTCGATCGCGCCGAAGCGCTCGAGATGCTTGGTCACGAACTGGGTGTCGAGCAGCGCGAAACTACCGCGCTTCAGCCGCGCCACCAGATGCACCAGGGCGACCTTGCTGGCGTCGGTCTCGCGGCTGAACATGCTTTCGCCGAAGAAGGCGCCGCCGAGCGCGACGCCGTAGAGGCCGCCCACCAGTTCGCCGTCCAGCCAGGTCTCGACAGAATGGGCGTAGCCCATGACATGCAGCTTGCGGCACAAATCGAAGATCGTGTCGTTGATCCAGGTCTGCCGGCGGCCGGGCGCCGGCTCGGCGCAGCCTGCCACCACATCCTCGAAGGCCCGATCGGCGGTGACCTGGAACGGGCCTTTGAGGACGGTCTTCTTGAGGCTGCGGGGAACGTGGAAATCGTCGAGCGGCAGGATGCCGCGCGCGTCCGGGTCGATCCAGTAGAGATGCGGGTCGTGCCGCGACTCCGCCATGGGAAATATGCCGATGGCGTACGCCCGGAGCAGCATCTCCGGCGTGATGCGGGGCGAACCAGCGCGATTCGACATGGCGCCTCCTCCAACAACGCAAGCCTAACGCAATTGGCGGCCGTGGCATAGTCGCCGCGCATAGGCATCAACAGCGCAGAGGCAAGACCGTGACACCGATCCATGTTCGGATGATGGCTGCCTATAGCACCTGGATGAACGGGCGCATGCTGTCCCTTTGTGGACAGCTGACCGACGCGGAGCGCAGGCGCGACCTGGGCGCCTTCTTCAAGTCGATCCATGCGACGTTCGATCACTTGATCTATGGCGACGTTGCCTGGATGGGACGATTCACCGGCAGCCCGATGCCGGCCAAGCGCATCGGTGTCGTCGTCTATGAGTCCTGGGATGAGCTGGCGGCGGCAAGAGGCACGTTGGACAACCGCATGGAGAATTGGGCGGCTGAGGTGACGGAGGCATGGCTCGCCGAGACCATGTCCTACGTCAGCGTGAACGACGGCAAGACCCGCATCCTGCCCCGCTGGGTGCTGGTGACTCACATGTTCAACCACGGCACCCATCATCGCGGCCAGCTGACCACCCTGATGAAGCAGCTCGGCATCGAGCCCGGTGTCACGGATTTGCCCTGGCTGCCGGCGCTTTACGACGGGACGGTGCTCAACGCGACAGAAATGTGATCGGTGGGGGGCTTTACATTTGCCGTAGAGGGGGCAGGATACCGACCGACCGTCCACAGCGAGAGGAGGTGCGCATGAGATATACGTCAAGGCTGGCGCTGGGGCTCGCGGCTGTTCTGGTCGCCGCTCCAGCGTTTGCCGAATGCCCGGGCCATTCCAGCGTAACGGCGCAGACTCAGAGCACGCCGGCGCCGGTTGCCCAATCGACACCCGCACCCGCTTCGACGGCTCAAGCCGGGGACGATGCGGTCATTCTGACACAGAATCAGACGCCGACGACGGTTCAGACACAGGAATAGTCGTCGTCCAGGGTGTTACGTTTCGAGCGCCGGCCTTCGTGCCGGCGCTCGTGTCTTGAGCGTTCGAGAGTCAGCCCTGCGGCTCGGCCACGAACTTTTCCAGCCAGCGGATGTCGTAGCTGCCGTTGAGGAAGTCGGCGGCGCTCATGATGCGGCGATGCACCGGGATCGAGGTGTGGATGCCGTTGATCACCATCTCCTCCAGGGCGCGGCGCAGGCGCATCATGCACTCGTTGCGGCTGCGGCCGTGCACGATCAGCTTGGCGACCAGGCTGTCGTAGTGCGATGGCACGCGGTAGCCGCCGTAGAGCGCGGAATCGACGCGCACGCCAAGGCCGCCCGGCGCGTGATACTCGGTGACCTTGCCCGGCGAGGGCGCGAAGGTCTCCGGGTTCTCGGCATTGATGCGGCATTCGATGGCGTGGCCGTTGAAGGTGATGTCGGCCTGGGTCATGCCGAGCGGCGCGCCGGAGGCGACGCGGATCTGCTCGCGCACCAGGTCGATGCCGGTGATCATCTCGGTCACCGGATGCTCGACCTGCAGGCGGGTGTTCATCTCGATGAAATAGAACTCGCCGTCCTGG
>DATFDU010000325.1:0-10638 GCA_035251915.1 Dongiaceae bacterium
GCTGGCCGGCAGCAGGTCGGGCATGATCTGGGCGCAGATCTCGGTCGCGCGCGGGCAGCGGGTGCGGAACGGGCAGCCGGATGGCGGATTGAGCGGCGAGGGCAGGTCGCCCTTCAGCACGATGCGGTCCTTCTGCTTCTCGAGGTCGGGATCGGGAATCGGCACCGCCGAGTTCAGCGCCTGGGTGTAGGGATGCAGCGGGTTGGCGTAGATCGAATCGCGGTCCGCGATCTCCATCACCTTGCCGAGATAGAGCACCATGATGCGGTGGCTGATGTGGCGCACGACGCTGAGGTTGTGCGAGATGAAGATGAGCGACATGCCCATCTCGTGCTGCAGGTCCATCAGCAGGTTGACGATCTGCGCCTGGATCGAGACGTCGAGCGCGCTGACCGGCTCGTCGCACACGATCATGCGCGGCTGGTTGATCATGGCGCGCGCGATTCCGATGCGCTGCGCCTGGCCGCCGGAGAATTCATGCGGATAGCGGTTGATCTGGTTCGGCAGCAAGCCGACCTTGGCCATCATCTGGCGCACGCGCTCCTTCACCTGCGCGCCGGAGAGGTCGGGATTGAAGACGGTCAGCGGCTCCGCGATGATTTGGCCGACCGTCATGCGCGGATTGAGCGAGGCGAGCGGATCCTGGAAGATGATCTGCATGTCGCGCCGCTTCTGCTGCATCTCGCCGTGCTCCAGCGCATGCAGGTCCTCGCCCAGCCACACCACGCGGCCGGCTGTGGCGGGCAGCAGGCGGAGGACCGCGCGGCCGAGGGTGGACTTGCCGCAGCCGGATTCGCCCACCAGCCCCAGCGTCTCGCCGGGGCGCAGGTCGAAGGTGACGCCGTCGACCGCCTTCACCACCGCGGTCGGACCACCGAACAGTCCCTTGCGGGTGACGTCGAAATGAACCTTGAGGTCCTGGACCGAGAGGAGGGGCGCGGTGCTCATAGCGACTCCAGGTGGCAGGTCTTGGCGCGGCCCTCGGCGATCTGGCGCAGCAGCGGCTTCTCGACCGCGCAGCGGTCGAAGGCGTAGGAGCAGCGGTCGCGGAACCGGCAGCCGTCGGGCAGGTGCTGCAGATTCGGCGGCTGGCCGCCGATGGTCTGCAGGCGGTTGATGCGATCCTCGTCCAGCCGCGGCATCGAGCGCAGCAGGCCGTGGGTATAGGGATGCTGCGGCGACCTGAACAGCGGCCGCACGTCGGCGCGCTCCATGATCTCGCCGGCATACATGACCATGACGCGGTCGGCGAGGCCGGCGATCACGCCGAGGTCGTGGGTGATGAGCGCGATCGCCATGCCGGTCTCGCGCCTCAGCTTGCCGAGCAGGTCGAGGATCTGCGCCTGCACCGTGACGTCGAGCGCGGTGGTCGGCTCATCGGCGATCAGCAGCTCGGGCTCGCACAGCAGCGCCATGGCGATCATCACGCGCTGGCGCATGCCGCCGGAGAATTCGTGCGGGAACATGTGGACCCGGCGCCTGGCCTCCGGGATCTGCACCACATCGAGCAGGTCGATCGCGGCCTTGAGCGCGGCATCCTGGCCCATGCCGCGATGCACCTCCAGCACCTCGGTCATCTGGCGCTTGACCGAGAGGTAGGGGTTCAGCGAGGTCATCGGGTCCTGGAAGATCATGGACATCTTGACGCCCCTGATCTCGTTCAGCTGATCGACCGGCAGGTTGAGGATCTCCTTGCCCTTGAACTGCACGCTGCCTTCGGCGCGGCCGTTCTTGGCCAGCAGGCCCATGACCGACATGAAGATCTGGCTCTTGCCCGAGCCGGACTCGCCGACGATGCCGAGCGTCTCGCCGGCCTTGATCGCGAAGCTGACGTCGTTGACGGCGCGGACGGTGCCCTCGGGCGTGGAGAAGGTGGTGTTGAGGTTGCGGACGTCGAGGATGGCGGTCATTCGGCGCGTTCCTCAACGGTCCTTGGGGTCGAGGGCATCGCGCAAGCCGTCGCCGATGAAGTTAAGGCAGAGCAGCGTGACGGCCAGCATGGCGGCTGGGCCGAACAGGGCCCATGGCGCAATCTCCATCACTTCCGCGCCCTCGCTCACCAGGGTTCCCCAGCTGGAATCCGGCTCCTGCACGCCCATGCCGAGGAAGCTGATGAAGCTCTCGAGCAGGATCACCTGCGGGACGGTCAGTGTGACGTAGACCACCACCGGCCCAAGGCAGTTCGGAATGATGTGGCGGGTGATGATCCGCCACTTGGAGACGCCGCTCGCCTCGGCCGCCTCGATGAACTCCCGGCGCCGGATGGAAATGGTCTGGCCCCGTACGATGCGCGCCATGTCGAGCCAGCTCACCGCGCCGATGGCGATGTAAATGAGCGTGATGCGCGGCCCGAACACGACCGCGAGCATGATCACGAAAAAGATGAAGGGCAGCGAATAGAGGATGTCGACGATCCGCATCATGAGACCGTCGAGCCGCCCGCCGATGAAGCCGGCGGTGGCGCCCCATATCACGCCGATCACCAAGCTCACCAAGGTCGCGGTGAATCCGACCATCAGCGAGACCTGCCCGCCATAGAGCGTCCGCACGAACAAGTCGCGGCCGTTGCCATCGGTTCCGAACAGATAACCTTGCGACAGGTCCGGCGGCGCGTTGAGGCCGAACGTGTAGTTGATGGCCTCCTGCGACCGCATGCCGAGATGCGGCGCGACGAAGCAAACCAGCGCGATCACGCAGAAGACGACGGCGCTCGTTGCCGCCGCCTTGTTGTGCATGAAGCGGCTCCGGGCGTTTGCCCATAGGCTGCGACCCTTCACCTCCGGCGCGGCACCCGCAGCCAATGTGTTGGTCATGGTCATGGCTTACCTCAATCGTACCGGACCTTGGGGTCCAGCACGCCATAAAGCAGATCGGCAATGAGATTGCAGAGGATGATCAGCGCCCCATAGAACACCGTCACGCCCATCACCAGCGTGTAGTCGCGATTGAGGGAGCCCTGCACGAAGTAGCGGCCGATGCCGGGGATGGAGAAGATCTGCTCCACCACCACCGAGCCGGTAATGATGTTGGCAAAGGCGGGCCCCAGATACGATACGACGGGGAGGAGCGCGGCGCGAATGGCGTGACGGGTGATCGTGATCATCTCGGGCAAGCCCTTGGCTCGCGCGGTCCGGATGAAGTTGCTGCTCAGCACCTCGATCATGCTGGCGCGCGTCAGACGCGCTATCGACGCGAGCGGCGGCAGACACAACGCGATGATCGGCAGCACGAAATGGTCCCACCGTCCCCACCCGCCGACCGGGAACATGTGCAGCATCAACCCGAAGACCAGGGTCAGGACCGGTGCAACGACGAAATTCGGGACGGCGATGCCGACCATCGAGAACGACATGCTGATGTAGTCGACGGCAGAATTCTGCCTGAGTGCGGCCCAGACGCCGAGCGTGACGCCCAGCACCAGCGCGATCAGGATGGCAATTCCGCCAAGCTGGAGGGAGACCGGAAAACCCTGAAAGATCAGATCGGCAACGGAGAAGTCCTTGTATTTGAAGGACGGCCCGAAATCGCCATGGATGAGGCCGTTCAGGTAGCGCAGGAACTGCTGCCACAGCGGCTCGTCCAGGTGATAGGCCTTCATCAGGTTGGCCTCCACCTCCGGCGGCACCACGCGTTCGCGCGCGAACGGCCCGCCGGGAGCGAGGCGCATCATGAAGAATGTGCCCGTGATGATGATGAGCAACGTGGGGATGGCGCCGCCCAGGCGGCGGAACAGGTAGTTCAGCACGGATCGATCCTCCGGATTGCGACGCGCCTGTGCTGGAGGCGGTTCGGAATCCCCAAAGACAACGACCGGCAGCGTCGGTAACGCTGCCGGTCGCTTTTCACGACATGCCGACTACTGGATCGACATGTATCGGCCGAGATGGAAGTCCAGGTTGTTGTAGGCCCAGCCCGCGACCTTCTTCGAGACCATGTGCTTGGTCTTGTAGTGCAGGATCGGGATGATCGGCAGATCGGCGAGGAAGATCTGCTCGGCCTTCTCCAGGCTCGCCATGCGGGCCTTCGGATCGGTGATCGTGAAGGAATCCTTCACCAGCTTGTCGAACTCGGCATTGTTGTAGCCGGCGTCGTTGCGCACGCCGGCGTCCGAGAGGAACAGGTCGAGGAAGGTGATCGGATCGGCATAGTCGCCGATCCAGGCGGCGCGCGCGACGTCGAACGCCTTGTTGTCGCGGGTGTCGAGATAGACCTGCCACTCCTGGTTATTCAGCGTGGCATCGACGCCGATCTGCTTCCACATGTCCTGGATCGCGATCGCGATCTTCTTGTGGTTCTCGCTGGTGTTGTAGAGGATCTCCAGCTTCAGCGGCTTCTCCGGAGTGAAGCCGGCGCCGGCCAGCAGCTCCTTCGCCTTGGCGACGCGATCGGCCATCGGCGTGTCCTTGAAGGACACGTACTGGGTGGTGTAGTCGGGCGTTCCCGGGGGCACCCACGAATAGGCGGGCAGGAAGCTGCCCCCAGTGACCTTGTCGGCGATCGTCTCGCGGTCGATGGCCAGGGCCAGCGCCTCGCGCACTTCCTTCTTGGCGCCGTTCTCACGGGTCGTGTTGACGACGTAGTAGTAGGTGCCGAGATAGGGCTTCGCCTCATACTCGTCCTTCAGGTTGGCCTCGATGAAGCCGATCTGGTCGGACGGCACTTCGTAGGTGATCTGCAGTTCGCCGTTGCGATAGCGCTTGAACTCCTCGGAGATGTCCTCGGTCGGGTAGTAGACGATCTTCTCGAGCTTCACGTCGGCGGCGCCGTAGTAGTTCGGATTCTTCACCAGGGTGATCGACGCCTGTGGTGTCCACTCCTGCATGGTGAAGGCGCCGTTGCCGACGATGTTGCCGGGCTTGGTCCAATCCTGGCCGAACTTCTCGACGGTCGCCTTGTGCACCGGCAGGAAGGTGTTGTGGCGGATGAGGCCGAGGAAGTACGGAGCGGCCTTCTCGAGCGTGACCTGGAAGGTCTTGTCGTCGACCGCCTTCACGCCGAGCTTGCTGAGGTCCTTCTCCTCGCCCTTGCGAATCTTCTCCGCATTGAGGATCGGATCGGCGATCGGCGCGTAGTCGGCGGCGATCGCCGGATCGACCAGGCGCTGGAACGAGAAGACGAAGTCGTTGGCGGTCACCGGATCGCCGTTCGACCACTTCGAATCGCGCAGATGAAAGGTGTAGGTCTTGCCGTCGTCGCTGACTTCCCACTTCTCCGCGACGCCGGGCGTGACCTGGCCGTCGGGGGTGTAGGTGGTGAGACCTTCGAACAGCTCGTACTGGATGTTCGCCTCGGTGACGCCGGTCGACTTCTGCGGATCCATCGTCTCCGGCTCGGCGCCGTTGCCGCGATGCAGGACCTGCTCGGCGGCCGGTGCGGCCGGCGTCGCCGCAGCTTGCTGCGTCTCGGTCGTTGCCGGTGCGGCGGCAGGCTGCTCGGTGGTTTGAGCTGGCGCCGGTGCCGGCTGCTCGGTCTGCGCCGTCTCTTGCGTCGGCGCAGGCTGGTTGTTCTGGTAGATGAAATAGCCAGCCACGATCACAATGACCGCGGCTATGGCGATCCAAACCTTTTTCATGGTCTACTCCCCTAAATTCGCAGTGAGCGTTCGTGCTCCGGCGCTTGTTTGTGTTGATTGAGCCTCCGGCCGGCGCGCGGACTTGGGCCGATATTCCCCGATTGGTTCGTTTGTTTCAATGAGATTAAGTCAGATTAGTTCAACAATTCCGCGTCTTTCCGGGACTTGGAACCGTTCGCCTTTCGTATCCCAAGCCCCATGAATCCATCACAAAAGGCGCTCCGCCCAGTCGATTTGCCGGGCCTTCCGCCCTCGAAACGGCGCTTCGCCGGCTCAGCGGCCCAACCGTCGGAATCCAGCCTATTCGGCTGCTCGACGGGTGGTTGACGGCGACGGGCTGCGGAACGCGGCCAGCAGCTCCTCCTGGCGCTTGCGCACCGATGCGGCATTGCCTTCCTTGATGTGGCCGTAGCCGCGAATCTGCTCCGGCAGGGCCGCCAGCGCGACCGCGGTGGCGTGATTCTCCGCCGACAGGCTGGCGAGGATCTCAGCCACCAGCGCCTCGTAGTCCGCGATCAGGCGCCGCTCGAGCTTGCGGTCCGCCGAGCGCGCGAACGGATCGATGGCGGTGCCGCGCAGCCATTTCAGCCGCGCCAGCACGCCGAACGCCGTCATCATCCACGGGCCGAACTCCTTCTTCTTGATCCGGCCGGTGACCGGGTCGGCGTGCGAAACCGCCGGCGGCGCCAGGTGGAAACGCAGCTGGTAGTCGCCCTCGAACTGCGCCGCGATGCGCTCGCGGAACAGCGGGTCGACATGCAGGCGCGCCACCTCGTACTCGTCCTTGTAGGCCAGCAGCTTCGCATAATACTTCGCCACCGCGATGGAGAGAGCCTGCGAACCCGGCATGACGGTGCGCTCCGCCGCGATCACCTTGTCCACCAGCGCGCGATAGCGCTTGGCATAAGCAGCGTTCTGGTAGCGCGTCAGGTGGCCCATGCGATGGGCGATGATCTCGTCCAGCGTCTGCGGGATCCGCCGCGCGGCGGCGCTTATCTTCTCTGCCGCCTTCTGCACGCCGGCGAGATCGGTCGCAGCGCGGCGGCCCCAGTGGAAGGCGAGCTTGTTCTGCTGCGCAGCGGTCCGGTTGAGGTCGATTGCCTGCTCGATGGCGGCGGCGGAAACCGGGATCAGGCCGCGCTGATAGGCAAGGCCCAGCATGAACAGGTTGGTCGCGATGGAATCGCCGATCAACACAGTGGCGAGATTGGTGGCATCGACGAACTCCGTCGCGCCGGACCCGACCGCAGCCTCGATCGCGGACCGCAAGGTCTGGCCGGGGAAGCGCCAATCGGGATCGCGGGTGAAATCCGCGGTGATCGTTTCATGGCTGTTGACGATGGCGCGGGTGTGGCCGACGCGGCCCTTGGCAAGCGCGTCGTAGGTGGCAGCCACCACGATGTCGCAGCCAAGCAGCAGATCGGCATTGCCGGCTGCGACGCGCACGGCGTGGATGTCCTCCGGCCGCGCCGCGATGCGGACGTGGGAAAAGACCGCGCCGCCCTTCTGTGCCAGGCCGGTCATGTCCATGATGGAGCAGCCCTTGCCCTCCAGGTGCGCCGCCATGCCGAGCAGCGCGCCGATGGTGACCACACCGGTGCCGCCGATGCCGGTCACCAGGATGTTGAACGGGTCCTTGAGCGCCGGCAGCGCCGGCTCGGGCAGCACCTCGCCGACCGGCATGGTGGGCGCCGGCTTCTTCAGCTTGCCACCCTCGATGGTGACGAAGCTGGGGCAGAAGCCGTTGAGGCAGGAATAGTCCTTGTTGCAGCTCGACTGGTCGATGGCGCGCTTGCGTCCCATCGCGGTCTCGAGCGGAATGACCGAGAGGCAGTTGCTGGCCTTCGAGCAATCGCCGCAGCCCTCGCAGACCTCCTCGTTGATGAAGACGCGCTTGGCCGGGTCCTCCATCAGCCCGCGCTTGCGCCGCCGGCGCTTTTCGGCCGCGCAGGTCTGGTCATAGATGATCGCGGTGACACCCTTGATCCCGCGCATCTCGCGCTGGATCGCGTCCAGCTCGTCGCGATGATGGACGGCGACGCCGGCGGGCAGCGTCACGCCGCGGTAGATCTCAGGGCGGTCGGTGACGATCGTGATCTTGGCGAGCGCCTCCGCCGTCAATTGCTGCGCCATCATCGGCACGGTCAGCGGCCCGTCCACCGGCTGGCCGCCGGTCATGGCGACGGCATCGTTGAACAGGATCTTGTACGTGATGTTGGCGCCGGAGGCGACCGCGGCGCGGATTGCCAGCAGGCCGGAATGGTAATAGGTGCCGTCGCCCAGGTTCTGGAACACGTGCCCGGTCTTGGAGAACGGCGCCTGGCCGATCCAGGTGACCCCTTCGCCGCCCATCTGGGTGAAGGCGTCGGTCGAGCGGTCCATCCAGTTCGCCATGATATGGCAGCCGATGCCGGCCAGGGCGCGCGAGCCTTCCGGCACCTTGGTCGAGGTGTTGTGCGGGCAGCCGGAGCAGAAGTAGGCGACGCGGCGGATCGCCGGCTTGTAACCGGTGAGGCCCTTCTCCTTGGCCTCCAGGAACTTCAGGCGATCCTCGATCGCCGGGCTGGTATGGAAGCGCGCGATGCGCTTCGCGATCACCCGCGCGATGCGCGCCGGCGTCAGCTCGTCGGCGGAGGGCAGGATCCATTCGCCGGTCTCGTCGAACTTCCCGACCACCTTGGGGCGCACGCTCTCCTTCCAGTTATAGAGCTGCTCCTTGAGCTGGTTCTCCATCAGGGCGCGCTTTTCCTCGACCACCAGGATCTCTTCGAGGCCCTCGGCGAAGTGGCGCACGCCCTCGCGCTCCAGCGGCCAGGTCATGCCGACCTTGTAGAGCGAGAGGCCGATACGCCTGGCGTAATCCTCGTCGATGCCGAGATCGTCCAGCGCCTGGCGTACGTCCATGTAGGTCTTGCCGCAGGTGACGATGCCGAAGCGCCGGTTGGGCCCGTCGATCATCACCTTGTTGAGCTTGTTGGCGCGGGCGAAGGCGAGCGCGGCATAGAGCTTGTACTTGTGCAGCAGGTACTCCTGCTCCAGCGCCGCGACCGTGATGAACGGCGTCGAGGCCTTGCGGATGTTGAGGCCGCCTTCCGGCAGCTCGAAATCGTCCGGGATCCTGATGTCGACGCGCGACGGGTCGACGTAGACCGAGGCGGTGGAATCGCAATTGTCCGCCACCACCTTCATCGCGATCCAGCAGCCGGAATAGCGCGAGGCTGCCCAGCCGTAGAGGCCGTAGTCCAGGAACTCCTGGATGTTGGCGGGATTGAGGACCGGGATGCCGTAATCCATGAAGGCATATTCGGTCTGATGCGCGGTGGTGGAGGACTTGCAGGTGTGGTCGTCGCCGGCCAGCACCAGGACGCCGCCGTGCCTGGCGGTGCCGGACAGGTTGGCATGGCGGAACACGTCGCCGCAGCGGTCGACCCCCGGCCCCTTGCCGTACCACATGCCGAACACGCCGTCGTATCGGCTGTCGCCGAACAGGTCGAGCTGCTGGCTGCCCCAGATCGCGGTGGCTGCCAGGTCCTCGTTCACGCCCGGCTGGAACTTGATGTGGCGTTCCTCGAGATGCTTCTTCGCCGCCAGCATCGCCAGATCGAGCCCGCCCAGCGGCGAGCCGCGATAGCCGGTGACGTAGCCGGCGGTGTTGAGCCCCGCCGCCGCGTCGCGCTGACGCTGCATGATGGTCAGACGGGTCAGCGCCTGCATGCCATTGAGGTAAACCCGGCCCTCGTTTGCGGTGTATTTGTCGTCCAAGGTGACGGACGCCAAGCGCGCTGTCTGCGCCACTGTTGCTTCTCCCAAAGCGGCCCGTCTCGCCGGTTCTAGCCGGCCCATCCGCGGCCCGTTAAAGCGGAAAATGGGCCGATTTCAGCGGCTTGTCCAGGGTCGGGGCAAAGGAGTTCGATTTGGTCGCTGCGCAAGCGCGCTGCAGCGTTTGATTTCGTACCCACGCCCCCAGACGCAATGAGCGTGCTTGGAAAGTCAATCGCCTCAGGTGAGTCGGATGATCACTGAGCAGGCGCAAACCGCACCGCATGCACCGGCGGCAAGTGGTGGGTGACGGCGTGCCAGTGCTCGCCCTGGTCCTCGGTCACGTAGAGGTTGCCGGTGGTGGAGCCGAACGCCAGCGTGTCGCCGGTCGCGTCGATGTCGAGGGCGTGGCGCAGCACCAGGTCGTAGCCGAAGCCGGTGGGCAGGCCGTTTGCCAGTGCCTCGAATGTCTTGCCGCCGTCGCGGGTGCCGGACGCGACGAAGCGGCCGTCCTGCGGGACACGCACCTCATCCTTGACCGCGGGCACGAACCACGCCTTCGCGGGGTCCTTGGGGTGCACCGCGACGCCGAAGCCGAAGCGCGGGCCGGCGAACTGCCAACTCTCGAGATCGTCGGTGCTGAAGAAGATGCCGTTGTGGTGCTGGCACCAGAAGTGATCCGGCTTGTCGCGGCACTGCACGATGCGGTGCGGGTCCTGGATCGCGGGGTCCTCGCGCCGTTCCGGCGGCATGTATTCGGCGAACAGGCCCTTGGAGCGGCAGGTCCAGGTGGCGCCGGCATCCTCGCTGCGCCACACGCCGCCGCAGGAGATCGCAATCACCAGGCGGCTGGAGTTGCGCGGATCGATGCAGAGGCTGTGCAGCGCCGTGTCGTCGGTGCCGCCGCCGAACCACTTGGCGCGGTCGGGCAGGTTCCACAAGCCTTCCACCAGCTGCCAGTCGCCCTCGCCGTTCCGCTCGTTGCGGAACAGGGCGGCGGGCAGCGAGGCGGCCCAGATCAGGCCCGGCTGGTCGGCGCCGCCGGCTTCCAGGGCCCAGATCTGGTTCAGGCTGGGCGCGTCCTTGTTCTCCGACCTGGGCAGCGTCGGCATGGCGAGCTCGTCCCAGGTTGCGCCCTGGTTGGTCGAGCGGTGCAGCTTGGCGCCGAAATGGCCGAGGTTGAGCGCGGCGTACCAGTGGCCGGTGCGCGGATCGGCGAGGAAGACCGTCACCGGCTGGCCGAGGAACGCGACATAGGTCTGCTGCCATTTGCCGCCGGCGCGCTGGAAGCGGAACAGGCCCTTGCG
>DATFDU010000326.1:0-12541 GCA_035251915.1 Dongiaceae bacterium
CTCGGAGGAATCGCGCGAGTACCTGATCCCGAAGGGCAAGCACATCTCCGTGCAGGAGGGCGACTATGTCCAGAAGGGCGACCTGCTGATGGACGGCAGCCCGGTGCCGCACGACATCCTGAACGTGATGGGCGTGGAGGCTCTCGCCACCTATCTCATCAACGAGATCCAGGAGGTCTACCGGCTGCAGGGCGTGAAGATCAACGACAAGCATATCGAGGTGATCGTTCGCCAGATGCTGCAGAAGATCGAGATCTTCGAGCCCGGCGACACCACCTTCCTGGCGGGCGAGCAGGTCGACCGCTCGGAGTACGAGGAAGAGAACGCCAAGACGCTGAAGGACGGCGGCCGGCTGGCCAAGGGCTCGCCTGTGCTGCTCGGCATCACCAAGGCGTCCTTGCAGACGCGCTCCTTCATCTCGGCGGCCTCGTTCCAGGAGACGACGCGCGTGCTGACCGAGGCCGCGGTCTCCGGCCGGGTCGATTCGCTGATCGGCCTCAAGGAGAACGTGATCGTCGGCCGCCTGATCCCGGCCGGCACCGGCTCGGTGATGAACCGGATCAAGGCCGAGGCCGCAGAGCGCGACCGCGAGCTGTCGGACAAGAAGCCGGCAGCCCTCCCGGCCGCCGAGCCGAAGCAGGAAGTCGCCTAGGCGAAGGCCCGCCGCAAGGCAAGCATCACGCCCGCTCCCGCAAGGGGGCGGGCGGTTTGCTCTGGGAGTTTCACGGCCGGTTGATCCGCTGCGCCCACGTGTCGCGGCGGTTCCTGCGAAACTCACACAGCGTCACAAAGATGTTCACGCGCCGGCCGGGAGCAAAACTTGCGGCTGAAGGGTTTACTTACCCCGTGCAGCGCCGTGCCCGGATGTTCCCTGGCGCGGTGACTGCGATTCTGGACCCCGCGCGCCGATCCGCGATTGCGGCGGAGAGGGCACAACAGAGAGCGGCGTGATGATCGATCGGCTGGCAGCCGTCCTGTGCGTGGCGGCGATTGCCTTTCTAGCCTTCGTCGGTGGGGCGATGGCGGTGCTGGGCGAGACCTTTCCGCACCGCTACCTGCGCGACGCCTATCTGGCCGGCGAGGCGCTGATCGCCCAGCGCGAAGAGACGGCGGATCCATACGTGACCGACCAGTGGCGCAAGGCGCGCGACGGCGCCAAGGGCGTCACCATCAACGACTCCAAGCGCACGAGCCGGGGCTACACCCTCTACACCAGCGCGGGCGACGCGGCGGCGCACCTGGTCGACATGGACGGGCGCGTGGTCCACGAATGGCGGCGGCCCTACAGCGAGGTGTGGAACGAGCAGGCGGCGGTCAAGCAGCCGCAGCCCGACACCATGATCCTGATGGACAAGGCGCGGCTGCTGCCGAACGGCGACCTGCTGGCGATCTATGCCGCCGCCGGCGACACGCCGTGGGGCTATGGCATGGTGAAGATGGATCGCGATTCCAACGTGATCTGGAGCTATCTCGCGCACACCCACCACGACTTCGACGTCGCGCCGGACGGCCGCATCCTGGTGCTCACCAACGCCTTCACCTCCGATGACATCGACGGGCTCGGCAAGGTCGACAAGCCGTTCCTGGAGGATTTCGTCGTGATGCTGTCGCCCGACGGAGAGGAGCTGAAGAAGGTGTCGCTGACGCGCGCCCTGGCGAAGTCGCACTACAGGCTGCTGCGCCTCGCGGTCCCCAATTACGCGTTGGGCGATCCGCTGCACACCAACTCGGTGCAATACATCACCGCCGAGCAGGCGAAGAGCTTCCCGTTCGCGAAAGAGGGCGACCTGCTGCTGTCGCTGCGCGACATCAGCGCCGTGGCGGTGCTTTCGCAGGACAGCGGCGAGATCACCTGGGCGATGCGCGGCCCCTGGCTGTGGCAGCACGACGCCAGCCTGCTGCCCAACGGCCGCATCACGTTGTTCGACAATCTCGGCGGCTTCCGCGACAACAACAGCGCGCGCGTGCTCGAGGTCGATCCGAAATCTGCCGCGGTCACCTGGAGCTATCAGGGCGACGACAAGCATCCGTTCCACAGCCCGCTGCGCTCCTCGGCCGAGGTGCTGCCCAACGACAACGTGCTGATCACCGAATCCGACGGCGGGCGCGTGTTCGAGGTGACGCGCGCCGGCGAGATCGTGTGGAACTTCGTCAATCCCACCCGCGGCGGCGCCAACAACGACATGATCGCGATCGCGACCTGGGGCCAGCGCATCGATCCGGACTCGCTCGATCCCGATGTGCGCACGCTGTTCGAGACCAGAAAGGAGACATCGAAATGAGCTTCAACATACGCCGAGCGGCGTTGCTCGCGATCGGCACCGGTGCGGCGGCGCTGGCCGCTTCCCCGGCCTTCGCCTATGTGGGGCCCGGCGCGGGCTTGACGCTCCTGGGCGCCCTGTGGGGTCTGATCATCGCCGTGGTCCTCAGCGTCGGATTCATCCTGCTGTGGCCGCTGCGCCGGCTCATGCGCCGCAACAAGCAGGTCTGCGCGACCAACGATCGTCAGACGGCGGACGACGATCCGACCCACTCGATGCTGACCAACCCGTCCGATCGCGACGACCGGCGCACGTGATGGGCCTGCTGGATCTGCCCGCGCCGTTCTTCGACTTCGTCGACCGCAGCCTGCTCGGCGCGCTGCCGCCGCTGGCCCGCCTGATCCTGTGGGCGATCGCCGGCGCCGCGGCCTCGCTCACGCTCTATCGCTTGCTGTCGCCGCAGCGCCGCATCGCGGAAGCGAAGGCGGCGGCACTCAGCGCACGGCGGCGGCTCAACGCCCACGACGGCGACCTGGAGAGCGCACTGCCGCTGATGCGGCAGTCCCTGAAAGCGGCGTTGCGCCACGTCGGCCTGGTGTTCCCGGCCGCGCTGGTCGCCTCGGTGCCGGTGCTGGCGCTCCTGGTCTGGCTCGACGCCGCCTATGGCTACCAGCTGCCGCAGGACCAGCAGGCGCCGGCGGTGTCGGTCGAGCCCGCGACCTACAGCGGCCAATGGCAGCCCAACGGCAGCATCGAGGTGCGCGACCAGGGCGGCGCCGAGGTCGCGCGCCTGACCTTGGCCCAGCCCATCACGCAGATCGGCAAGCGCCAATGGTGGAACACCATCGTCGGCAATCCGGCCGGCTATCTGCCGGAGCAGGGGCCGATCGAAAGCGTGACCATCGCGCTGCCGGAGCGGCAATATCTCCCGATCGGTCCGCAATGGCTGCGCTCGTGGCTGACGGTGGCGCTTGCCGCGCTGGTGATCGCTTCGCTCCTCATCATGCGCATCGCGCGGATCGCCTGACATGGCGCGCAAGGGCTTCGACGTCGCGCCCTGGATGGACCGCCTGGGCGGCATCATCGAGCGGCATCCGGCGCGCTGGATCAAGCTGGGGTCGCTGGAGACCCACCTGGTCGAGAGCGCGCTGGCGGACATCCGCATCGACCGGCCGATCTATGTGACCGGCCTGGCGCGCTCCGGCACCACCATCCTGCTGGAGACGCTGGCGCGCCATCCGGACGTCGCGACCCACCGCTATCGCGACTTCCCGATGCTGTTCACGCCCTATGCCTGGAACCGCTGGCTGGAGCTGGTGCCGCGCAAGCAGGAGGCGCCGGCCGAGCGCAGCCACGGCGACGGCATCGTGGTCACGGCCGAGAGTCCGGAGGCGTTCGAGGAGCCGCTGTGGATGGCGTTCTTCCCGGAACTGCACGATGCGGCGCAAAGCGCCGTGCTGGACGAGGAAACCCATCATCCGCTGTTCGAGCGTTTCTATCGCGACCATATCCGCAAGCTGCTGGCGGTGCGCGGCCGGCGCCGCTATGTCGCCAAGGGCAACTACAACGTCACGCGCATCGGCTACCTGGCCAAGCTGTTTCCCGAGGCGCGCTTCGTCATTCCGGTGCGCGATCCGGTCTGGCACATCGCTTCGCTGATGAAACAGCACCGGCTGTTCCTCGACGGCCAGCGCGACAATCCGGCCGCGCGGCGGCACCTGCGCCGCGTCGGGCATTTCGAGTTCGGCGAGGACCGGCGGCCGATCAACATCGGCGATGGCGCGACGACCGTGGAGATCGCCAGGCTGTGGCAGGCGGGCGAGGAGGTGCGCGGCTGGGCCCGCTATTGGGCGCAGGTCCATCACTATATCGCCGACCTGATGGAGCAGGCGCCGCGCCCTGCCATCCGGATCGTCCGCTACGAGGACCTGTGCGCATCGCCGCACGCCACTCTGCGCGCGGTGCTGGACCACTGCGCGCTGCCGGCGCCGGAGTCCTTTCTGGCCGAAGCCGCCGGCCGGCTGCACCAGCCCACCTACTATCGCCCCGGTTTCAGCGCCGAGGACCTTGCAGTCATCGCCGCGGAAACGGCGCAGGCGGCGGGCCGCTTCGGCTATCGCGTCGACGGCTCACCGGTCCTCCGACAGAGCGCGGAATAGCGCCTCCGGGGCGGCCTCCAACCGGCGGATTGGCCGGACGACGGCCGCAAAGGAACGGCTTCCTTGCCGGGCTACCGCTCGGTCTCCATAATGGCGGCGAAGATCGGAGCCGCCGCCATGCACGACCCGGACTGGCTCGCGCGGTCGAGCCATGCCATCCAGCAGATGTATCGGTACTGGCGATCGAAATGCGAGGGTGATCGCCTGCCGCCCCGCCGTGCGATCGATCCGGTGGAGATTCCGCGCTTCCTGCCGCACATCACGATCGTCGAGGTCGTGCCCGACGCGCGGCGCTATGTGTATCGCCTGGTCGGCACCAAGGAGGTCGAGATCCGCGGCCGCGATCCGACCGGCAAGTCGGTGCTGGAGGGGTTCTTCGGCCCATCGCTCGATGACGCGCTCAGCTGCTACGACACCGTGGTGCGGACCCGCCGGCCGCACTATGACGGCACCCCCTACATCACCCCGGACGGCCGCTTCTCCGACGATGAGACGCTGTTCCTGCCGCTGTCGGAAGACGGCGAGCACATCAGTCGCATTCTAGTGTTCGGAACCTTCTCGCCCGGCCCTAAGCCATAGGCATTGGGGCGCGCCTCGGACAGCCGGGGTTCGATTCCGGCAAAGTGACGGCGAAATCCGGCCAATTAAACTTCTTCTTAGTACTGCTTTTGCCATGCTGCGGGTTCGAACCACCGTTAACTCGCAACCCAAATCGGGGAATTCGCAGCCATGCACAAGACTTCGCTTCTTTTCGGAGTTGCCGCCGCAGCTCTGTCCTTCGCTGTTTCCACCGCGTCCTTCGCCGACGAGGCCGCCGCGATCAAGGCCAAGGCCGAGGACTACACCAAGACCCAGGTCGCCAAGTGGGTGGCCGACGCCGATGTCGTCGCCGCTCTGTCCTCCGCCAATTCGTCGAACGCCGCCTATGACCAGGGCAAGATCGACGCGCTCGACAAGCAGTGGCGCGCCGAGGTCGGCGCCGCCGCTCATCCGCTGATCGACCAGGTCATGGGCAGCTCCGCCTCCGCCAAGGCCAAGAGCTGGTGCGAAGGCGCCGGCGGCGTGGTGACCGAAATCATCATCATGGACAACAAGGGCCTCAACGTCGGCATCTGCGACGCCACCAGCGACTACTGGCAGGGCGACGAGCCGAAATACCAGAACACCTTTCCGAAGGGCGCCGGCAGCGTGTTCGTCGACGACGTCGAGCAGGACAGCTCCACCCAGAAGTTCCAGGTGCAGGCCAGCATGACGGTGGTGGATCCCGCCAGCGGCCAGCCGATCGGCGTCGTCACCGTCGGCCTCGATGCCGAAGGCCTGATGATGCAGTAACGCCGGCAGTGCTCGAGGACGGGCAGAGCGCCCGTCCTCGTTTCTGCTGTACGCTTTGATTTCAAGGTTCGCGCGCATGAACAACGAGAACAAGAAGCGGTTCTGGACCATCGGACGCAAGATCGCCCTGACGGTCTTCGTCGGCCTCGGCCTCGGCTTTGCCGCGGTGCTGGCCTATCAGTCGGTATCCCAGCGCGACCTGGTCTTGGACACTGTCGACAACAACCGCCTAGCGATCGCCGACATGATCGCGGCGCAGGCGGTCGGCGGCGTCAAGTTCAAGAAGGGCGAGGCGATCGCCAAGGTCTACGCCCGCTATCTCGAATCGAATGCATCCGCGCTGACCGCGATCGCGGTCTACGGCATCGACGATGCCGTGCTGTCGTCGGGCGCGCACGCCAATGCGGCGCCGGTCGATCTCAACGCCCTGATGCCCGAGGCCAAGCCGAAGGTGGAAGAGGGCAAGGTTTTCATCCGCAAGAGCGCCGGCCAGTTCATCGCCTTTGTCCCGATCATGGACGGCGGCGGCGACCAGGTCCGCCGTGTCGGCACGCTGGCGCTGGCCTGGACCAACGACGCGCTGCTGTCGGAGATCAGCAGCCATCTGTGGATCGGCATCGGCATCTCCGCCGCGATCGCCGGCGCGCTGATCGCCGGCCTGCTGGCGGCGATCTGGCATATCGTCAGCCGGCCGCTGGCGGCGATGGCGGGCACGATCTCCAAGCTGGCGGATGGCCAGCTGGATGTCGCGATTCCGGCGCAGCGCCGGCCGGACGAGATTGGCACCTTGGGCCGCGCCGTCGCCTCGTTCCAGAGCCAGCTGCGCGAGGTGGAGCAGCTGCGCCATCAGCGCGAAGCGGCGGAGAAGGCCGCGGCGGAGGAGCGCCGGCGGGCCCTGCACGATCTCGCCGCCACCTTCACCGCCAGCGTCGCCGGCATCGTCGACGTGGTGCTGAGGTCCGCGCAGGCACTGCAGACCAACGCGCAGTCCTTGAAGACCGCGACCGTCAGCTCGCGTTCGGAAGTCGACACCGCGGCCAGCGCCACCGACGACTCCAACAACAGTGTCTCGCTGGTCGCCACCGCGGCCGAGGAGCTGACCGCCTCGATCAACGAGATCGACCGCCAGATGCGCGAGAGCACCGCCGCGTCGGAACAGGCGTTCAAGCAGGTCGGCAGCGCGACCGACACCATCAATGGGCTCGCCAAGGCTGCCGAGGGCATCGGCGGCATCGTCGAGCTGATCAACCAGATTGCCAGCCAGACCAACCTCCTGGCGCTCAACGCCACGATCGAAGCGGCGCGCGCCGGCGAGGCCGGCAAGGGCTTCGCAGTGGTCGCCAACGAGGTGAAGAGCCTCGCCAGCCAGACCGCGCGCGCGACCGAGGAGATCACCGGCCAGATCGCCTCGATGCAGGGCATCGCCACGACCGCGGTCGGCGCCGTCAGCGGCATCAAGGAGTCGATCGCCAAGATCAACGAGATCGCCGGCCAGATCGCCCATTCGATCCGCGAACAGGCGAGCGCGACCCAGGAGATCTCGACCAACGCCCAGCGCGCCGCCGAGCGCACCGGCAACGTCAACCAGAGCATCCGCGTCGTCACCGAGACGGTCGAGGAGACCGGCCGCGCCGCCGGGCTGCTGCTCGATGAATCCAACAACCTCGCGACCAAGGCGACCGAGCTGCAGCATCAGGCCGATGCGTTCGTGCGCCAGGTGGAAGCGGGCTGAGCCGAGTTCAGGTCAGGCTGCGGCCTGCCGCGGATCGACGTAGATCACCAGGAAGATCTGATCGACCGGACCGCCCGGCCGCGCGCGCACTGGCAGCAGCAGCCGCGTGATGAACTCGACCTCGTTCTGGAATACCCGCATGGTGTGGACCATGGGCTTGCGGGTATGCGCGATCTCGCGCATGAAATCGGCGATGTGACAGCCGTATTTGGCATCGACCTCGCTCGCGCGCTTTCCGGTCCAGTCCTCGCCGGTGATGGCAACGATCGACGTGCCTTCGAGCCGGATGCGGAAGTCGCCTCCGCCGTCGACCGCTTCATAGATGCTGATGTGGCCGAGCCACGGCCGCAGCGTGAAGACATCGAGCCGGTCGCGGCTCGGCACATCCTCGCCGCCGGCGGCGTCGGACCAGAACTGCAGCAAGCTATAAAGAAACGGGGATGCCGAGGCCGGCAGCGCGCCCAGCTCCTGCTCCAGGACCGGACGCCGCAACAGCGGCGGACTGACGCTCATCATATGCGTCTTCAGGACCATGAACCCTCGAGACGCTGCACTCCCGTTTGAGCATCGTGTCACTCCTTGCAACCGGGAGCAATACTGATAGGTTCGCCGGCCTATGAGCACGGTCGCCACAAGGTTCAGTGGTAACGGCCTTTCCGGCCGCTATTGGTTGAAACCCAGCGCGCAGACCCGCCGCCGCAGCTCGCGCATGGCGAGCGCCGCGGACGGGATCTCCGCCAATTCCGGCCACAGGATCGGGGGCCGACCTCCACCTGCAGAGGCTTGCCGCGCCGCTTGTTGAGCTCGCCCACCAGCAGCGCGATGCGCCACGCCATGCTGACGCGGCTGGCGGCGTGGAAGATCGGGCCGTTCTGCCCGACGAAGTAGAGCGGCAGCACCGTCGCCTCGGCCGAGCGGATCAGGCGATAGGCGAAATTCTTCCACGGCAGGTCGTTGGCGCGCGCGAACTGCCTGAGCGGAAACTTGAGCGGCGCGGTCGAGACGCCGCCTGCCGGGAAGATCACGATCGTCTCGCCGGCTTGCAGCGCCTCGTGCGCGCGGCGCCGCGCGTCGATGTTGTTGCGCACCGCTTGTTCCGTCTCGTTGAAGTCGATCGGCAGGAAATAAGGGATCAGCTCCGGCACGCGCATGAGCTGGCTGTGCGCCAGGATCTTGAACGGACGGCCCAGCGTCTCCGCCAGCGCGCAGATCGCGATGCCGTCCAGCAAGCCGTAGGGATGGTTGGCGATCACCACCAGCCGCTGGTCGCGCCGGACCGGCGGCGGCCACGCTTCGCCGCCCATCTGCAAGGAGACGCCGAGCCAGCAGAGCGCGCTCGACCACAGCGACATGCCGCTCAGCGGCCATTGCGCGCGCGAATGCTCGTAGAGTGTCACCAGAGCCGCGCGGCCGCCCATCATCTCGATCAGGTTGATGAAGGCGCGCTCCAGAACCGGCGCGGCCGGATCGGCATAGGTGAGGGGGCCCACGGCGCGGGCGAGTGCGCCGAGCCTCATGCCCGCCATCCGGATTGATCGGAGAGTCGGATGAGCCATATCATCGGCACAGTCTACAATGTCCGCATGACGGATCGGTGACGGTCCCCACACAAAGGAGTATCGATGGCACAGCGTCTGAGTTCGGCCGAAATGGTGATCCGCTTCATCGACGAGCGCATGTCGCGGGAGACGCCGGCGCAGCAGGCCCTGCGCACGGAGACGCGCAAGCTGTCCGGCGCCGGCATGATGAGCCGTCCCGAGGCCGATGCCTTGCTCCAGTTGCTGATCAAGCTGATCGGCGCCAGGCGCGTCATCGAGGTCGGCACCTTCACCGGCTCCGGATCGCTGGCCATGGCCTTGGCGCTGCCCGAGGATGGGCGGATTGTCGCCTGCGATGTGAGCGCGGAGTGGACGGCGATCGGCCGCAGGCACTGGCAGCAGGCGGGCGTCGCGCACAAGATCGACCTGCGCCTCGCGCCAGCGGGCGACACGATCGCGGCGCTGCTGAAGGACGGCGCCGCCGGGACCTACGACATGGCCTTCATCGATGCCGACAAGACCGGTTATGACGCCTACTACGAGGGCTGCCTGAAGCTGCTGCGTCCGGGCGGGCTGATGGTGCTGGACAACATGCTGTGGAGCGGGCACGTCGCCGACCCGGAGAAGCATGACAAGGACACCGATGCCTTGCGCGCGCTCAATCTCAAGATCAAGGACGATGCACGGGTGGATTTCTGCCTGCTGTCGGCGGACGACGGGATCCTGCTGGCGCGCAAGCGCTGATCGATGATGGAGGCTGGCGATGAACACCGAGCAGCAAGTCGCGACGCACTACAGCCACGGCTCCCTGCTGCAGACGATCCTCGATGCGCTGAGGAAGATGGGCAAGGATCCGGAGCGGTTCGCGGCCGCGGACCTGTCGACCGGCGACGAGCTTCACCTCGGCTGGCTGCCGGCGACCGCAGCATTGGCCAGGGATCTCGGCCTCGCGCCGGGCATGCACGTGCTCGATGTCGGTTCCGGCCTCGGCGGGCCGGCCCGCCACTTCGCCGCAGCGCACAAGTGCCGCGTCACCGGCATCGACCTGACCGAGGAGTTCGTGCAGGTGGCGGCGGAGCTGACGCGCCGCTGCGGCCTCAGCGATCTCGTCGCCTTCCGCCAGGGCAGCGCGCTCGACCTGCCGTTCGACGCCGGGACGTTCGATGCCGCGACGCTGGTCCATGTCGGCATGAATATCAAGGACAAGGCGAAGCTGTTCGAGGAAGTGCGGTGGGCGCTGAAGCCTAGAGCCTCGTTCTGCGTCTATGAGGTGATGCGTGCCGGCGAGGGCGATCTCCCGTATCCAATGCCGTGGGCGCAGACCAGCGCGACCAGTTTCGTCGAGACCCCGGAAACCTATCGCCGCCTGCTGAGCGCGGCCGGGTTCAAGATTGAGAGCGAGCAAAATCGCCGGGCGTTCGTGCTCGATCTGGCGCGCGAGATGCGCGCGAAGATCGAGAAGGACGGCCCGCCGGCGCTGAACCCCCATGTCGTTCTCGGCGCTGCGGCCCGCGAGCGCCTCGGCAACGTGATGGCGACCCTTGAACGCGGCACCATCGCACCGATTCAGATGATTGCGCGCGCAGCCTGAGCTGACCGCTATTTCTTGTCCGACTTGCGGCGCTGCGGGAGTATGGCGACCAGCATGGCGCCCTTGTTCTCGGCGATGTCGATCTCGGCGACGCCGTCCAGCACCTTGGCGGCGGAGCGCAGGTTGCTCCAGGCAATGGTGAGCGGGCGCCGCGCCGACTTGCGGTCGGTCGGCTCGCGGGCGGCCTTCAGGATCTCGGCCGCAGACTGGCTGCAGCCGCTGGTCTGCAGGGTGAGCAGCAGCCGTTCGTCGGAGCCGCATTGCGCGCGCAGGACGACCCCGCCGCCGTGCTCCACGCAGCCCAGCGCGAAATCGAGCTGTGCCTCGATCAGCTTGCCGAGCAGGCGGCGCGGCAGATGCACCAGCGCCGCGCTCGATTCGATCTCGGTCTCGATCGCGATGCTGCGGCGCTCGGCGTTGCGCTGGCGCTTGGCGATGATCTCGGTCACCAGCTCGCGCAGCGCGGTCTCGGCGCTGCTGTCCTTGCGCCGTTCCTTGTCCGGATGGGCGGCGCCATCGAGCAGCGCGCGCGCCTGGTCGATGCCGCTGACCGCTTCCGACAGATAGCTCTTGTAGATCGCGACGCCGACCGGCCCGAACACCTCGTCGGTCATCATGTTGATGTTGCGCCCGATCAGGTCGAGGCGCGTGGTCACTTCCTTGGCGAGCTCGTGCAGCAGCTCGGCATTGGCGCGCAGGCCGCTCTGGCCTTCGCCCTGGACCGCGCTGTGAACCGGAACCGCCGGTGCGGCCTGCTGCTTGGCGATCCAGTCAACTTCGCGCAGGACGCAGGCGATGAGGCTGCGGCCGAAGCGCTGGTAGGGATTGCACAGGATCTCGATCGGCCGGCTGAAGCCCCCCGGCAGACGCAGGATCGCCATCGACGGGCCGCGCAGATTCTCCAGCGTCTCCGGCGTCCAGGTGGCGCCGCGCACGTCTTCGACCGCGCGCGAAACCAGGGCGGAGAAGGGCGTGCCGATCAGGGCGGCGCCGCTGAGGCCGAACATGCGTTCGGCGCCGGCATTGGCAAGGTCGATGGCGCCGTCCTGGCGCAGCGCGACCACCGCCTCCGGCAGCGCGTCGAGCAGGGCGCGCGCATGGTCGTCGGTCTCGTCGCTGGCGGTCGCCATCCAGTAGTGCAGGGAATCGTCGCGCAGCCTGCGCCGCTCCAGGCAGGCGGAGAAGCAGAGCCGCGCCACCGAGCGGTCCAGCGGCTCGCGCAGGATGTCGTCGATGCCGATCTCGATCGCCTTCTGGGTCGGCGTCGACTGGACGTCGGCGCTGATTGCGACGCACGCGATGCCGGACAGCAGCGCGTCGTTGCGCAGCTTTTCGATCGCCGCCAGATGCGCCATGCCGTCGCGCACCAGATCCACGATCATGAGATCGAAGCCGCCGCTGCGCAGGATGGCGATGGCCTTGTCGCCGCAGTCGACACGCTCGGCCGGCGGCCGGTCCAGCGCCGTCAGGGCACTGTCGATCGCGGCGAAATCGTCCTGGCGAACGGTGAGCAGCAGCGCCCGCCGAACCGCGGTCGCAGCCTCATTCAGTTCGCCCGGAAGCGGGCCTGACAGCGAGTTCATGGGGCTTCTGATGCCACCTTTTTGGATCGTTTTAGCCTGGGGGAGAGGTCTTAAAATTGGGTTAGTTTTTGAGGCAAAGTCAGCGCAACTGACCTGACAAGCCCTTGCCCGACGAGCGTCATAGTGACGCAGTATTTTCGCGCTAGATCAATAGGCTAGGTGGGCGCGTGGAGTGTGTGGACCGGGGCGTTCGCGATCGGCTCACTGCCGGCCACGAGCGCCCCGGTTTGGGTCCCTTAGTGGGTCAGATTTGTCGTTCCGTGCGGTGACCGCAGCAGCGCCGAGCAGGCACTGGCGATCGCGGGAGCGTAGCTGGACATGGTGCCGGTGATGCTGCCGTATATC
>DATFDU010000327.1:0-9858 GCA_035251915.1 Dongiaceae bacterium
CCGACGAGGTGCCAGATCCAGTGCAATGACATGACTGCCATGGCGGTCCTCCAGTCAGCCGATGATGCCCGCCAGAGGAAGGTACGAACGGCAAAGGACTGCTGCGAGGGCCAATTCCTGCAAAGTCTGGCAGGCCAATTCATGGCGCCCTATAGTGCGGGAATGGAACTCCACATCAGCTTGGTCGGCCGCAAGAACCTCAGCGGCGAAATCTACCGGCAGCTGCGGCGGGCGATCCTCGAGGGCCAGCTGCGGCCTGGCGATCCATTGCCGCCCAGCCGGGAGCTCGCCAGGCAGCTGACGGTCTCCCGCACGACGGTCACCGGCGTCTATGACCGCCTCGCCGGCGAGGGGTTCGTGACGTCGCGCGTGGGCGCGGGCACGGTCGTCAGCCAGCATCTGGCATCCGCGCGAACCCGGCCGAAGAACAAGCGGGTCGGCGACACGCTGCGCGGGCGGCCCGTCTGGGATGCGATCCGGATGCCGACCGTGATCTTCGCCCAGCCGCCCCGTTTCGACTTCCGGAGCGGCCTCCCCGATGCAGCGCTGTTCCCGCACGACGCGTGGCGACGATTGATGGCGCGCCAGCTGCGTTCGGAAGCCAAGGGCACGATCGTATACGACAGCCCCGCAGGCAACAGACGGCTCCGGGAAGCCATCGCGCGTCACATCGGTGTCTCCCGCGGTGTGGAAACGTCGGCCGACGACGTCGTTGTCACGAACGGCACGCAGCAGGCGCTGGACCTCGTCGCACGGGTGCTGCTCTCACCCGGAGATCACATTGCCATGGAGGATCCGGGCTATACTCTTGCGAATTGGGCCTTCACGGCGCTCGGCCTGCGCGTGCGCAGCGTGGCCGTGGACCGCGACGGTCTCGCGGTCGACGCTCTTCCGAAGCAAGCGCGCGCCGTCTACGTGACGCCGTCCCACCAGTACCCGCTCGGCGTGTCGATGACGCTGCCGCGCCGATTGGCGCTCCTGGCCTGGGCCGACCGCCACAATACCGCGATCATCGAGGACGACTACGACAGCGAGTTTCGCTTCGGAGGGCGTCCGATCGAGCCGCTCCGGATGCTCGATACGACCGGAAGGGTCATATACATCGGCTCGTTCTCGAAGACGCTGTTGCCCACGCTGCGTCTGGGATTCGTCGTGGCCCCGCCTTCGCTGCGCGAGGCGCTTCACAAGGCGAAGCTTGTGGCCGACTGGCATACCTCGACCACCATCCAGGCCGCGCTGGCGCACTTCATCGACGACGGTGGATTCGCCCGACATATCCGCAAGGCGCGCGAAGTCTATCGGGCGCGTCACCGGATGATCGCGGACGCAGTGGCCCGCGATTTTGCCGACCATCTCACGGTCGTCCCCTCTGCGACCGGCCTTCACATCGCCGCCGTCGCGCGCACCGCCTCCGCCGACCAGATCGGCGTGGTCGTGCGCCGGGCGTCAGACATCGGCGTCGTCGTTCAGGAGCTGTCGAAGTTCGGGGTCGATTCGCCGGGACCGCCCGGACTGTTGCTGGGATATGGCCCAATCCCCACCGCCCGCATCGAAGACGGGCTCAGGCGCCTCCGATCCTGCTTCTATCATTGAGCCGCGGACGGAAGTCTGGGCGGTCACTGCGGTAAAGAGGGCCATGACGCGTTCCGGGTTGGTTGAAGCGAGCGCTGAGGTGCGCACAGCGCGCGGCGGATGAATCCAAACGGTGATGACGCCGCTCGGCTGCGGACCAGCTACTTCGAAAGCCACACCCGGATGCTCTTGCCGTTCTTCTTGCCGCTGCCGATCTCCGCGTCGGTCGATACCTGCCAATTGCGATCGAAGCCGCTGCGCAGCAGGTCGAGCATGCCGCGGTGGGCCGGGCCGTTGGTATCGCTGCGCAGGGTGAACCCGAACGCCTTGTCCGGGTGGCTGTGCAGCTTGAACACCACCTCGACATCGATCTGATCGCTCGGCGGCCCGAACTTGGTGCCCTTGTCGTGGACCCGCAGCATCGTCAGCCGGCCGGAAAAGTTCAACAGGGCCATCTCGTCCTCGCTAGGTCTCCAGGATAACGCGGAAGATCCGGCCGCTGGCGCAGCCGGTGCGGATGAATTCGACGCGCACGCGCCGGTCGAGATCGAAGGCTTCGCGCAGCAGGGCGAGCATGCCATCGTTCGCCTCGCCGTGCTCGTCGTTGCGCAGCTGGAAGCCGAACGAGCGCCCGGGTTCGCTGTCGAGGCGGATGACGACCTCGACATCGAGCTGATCGTCCGGCGGCCCGAACTTGGTTCCGACGTCATGCACCCGCAGCAGCGTCAGCTTGCCGATCGTCGCGCTGACCCCGCCCGGCATCGCCTCCCAGTCCGGCGGCAGCGGACCGAGGCGCAGCACGCCGCGATTGCTGGTCGACACGTACAGCATGCGGGCGCACGGCGTGCTGATGCGGTCCAGCACCGCATTGTTCGGCCGCATCGCGGCGGCCGAGGACAGCAGCAGGTGCCGCCAATCGGCGCCGTTCAGGGTCAGGAACACACCCGCCGGGCCGATCGCAACCCGCCAGTTGGGATCGCTCGGATCGAACACCATGTCGCGCAGCAGCACCTGTGCCGAACCCGCCTCCGAGGTCAGGCCGACCGGGAAGATGCCGCCTTCGGTCAGCGCCGTCTCCAGCGGCTGGTCGATGGACCATTCGCTGCCGCCATCCAGCGAGCGCCAGACATGGTCGGTGCCGAGCACGTAGAGAATCCGCGGGCGATAGGGATCCACGAAGAAACGGCGGGCGCGGCTCGGCCCCGGCCCGATCAGGGCGGGCACCACCTGCTGCCAGCCGCGTTGGCCCCGCCGCCATTTCCAGACGCCCTGGGTCTCGTCCTCGTCCTGATCGCCGACGAAGAAAGTCGGATTGCTGTGGCCGCCGCTCGCCTGCACCACGCCGATCATCGTGTTCGGCAGTGCCGGCCCCTGCCGGAACACCTTGACTCCCGGCCCGTCGGCGCTGGCGGTGGTGATCCAGTCCGTCGCCGCAGTGATCTGGCTCATCCTGGTCGTGCGCAGCAGGCGGGAACTCGTGCCGTCATCGTTGACGACGATGGTGATGAAGTCGCCATCGGGCAACGGCGCCTGGTTGTCGGGAGTCAGGATCAGCGGCCGGTAGCCGAGATTGTAGAAGTTGCTGACCGCGTTCCAGCGGCCCTTGGTCTCGCCGGGCGGCGGAGGAGGCGAGAGGATGACCTGTCGGTCGCTGGTGCCCCACGAGCCGTCCGGCACCGCTCCGCTCTTCGCCCTATAGAGAAAGATCGCGCGCGGGCCGTGGCGCGGCGCGAACACGATCAAGCGCTCAGGCTGGCGCGGATCGGCGAAGGAGCAGTCGTTGTCACCGCCGCGATAATCCTGCGTCTCCCAGCTGTGGCCGCCGTCGGCGCTGAAGAATCCGTTGTTGTCGCCCATCTGGATGACAAGCGCCGGCGGCTGGTCGCGGCGGGGCAGCACGGCGGTGTTGACCAGCCCGAGGGTCGAGAGGCCGGCGCCGAACTGCCAGCTCTGCGCCCCGTTGTCGCTGATCACCGCGCCGCCGTCATTGACCATGGCGATCCGGCCGGCCGAGCCTCTAGCGCCTTGCCAGGCGAAATCGGGCGTGACGGCGATGCCGTGCGGATCGACATGAACCGGCGATGGATCGATCCGCGTCCAGCCCGCCTGCTCGGCCGGCTCCTCGATCGAGACGTGCACGGTGCGCCGATCCGAGAAGATCAGCTGGCGGCTGCGGTCCGGCGCGCGATGAACCAGGATGAAGTCGGTGCCGCTGGCGGTGGTGCCGCCGTAGTTCATCGGCGGCGCGGGCAGCTGCGTCCAGGTCATGGGGCCGGTCCCGCCGGATGGCACGTCGCCGCGCCACAGTTCGCCGGCCTGGCGCGCCAGGTAGACCCGCCGCGCATTCGACGGGTCCACGCACAGGCAGCGTGCGGAGAAGCCAAGGCCATCCGCCGGCGATCCGGCGCTGAGCGCGACCGGATCGGTCTCCCAGGTCTGCCCGCCATCAGCCGAATGCCAGATCCGGGTTCCGGCCGCATAGACGTGGCGCGCGCCGCCGGACAGCTGCACCGAGCTCACGACGTAGAAGACGGCATCGCCGGACGGTCCTTGCGGGGTCCGCTCGGTCCAGGTCTGGCCGCCGTCGGTGCTGATGCCGATCGCGAACTGGCCGCCCGCGAACATGAGCTGCGGATTGCCGGGCGCGACGGTGATCGATCCGATCGTTCCGAACCGGCCGCCGGACGCCGCGAACTGGTGCACGCGGTTCCAGCTGCGGGCGCCGTCGATCGACCGCCAGATGCCGTTCTGCGCAGGGACCCGGGCATCGCGTCCGGTCGCGGCCAGAACGATGTCTGGGTCGGTTGGAGATATCAGCAGATCGTAGACGGCCGGCGGCAGCAGCGCGCCCGGCACGTTGGTCGAGCCCTGCGGTGGCTGCGGCCGTTCGGGGTGAGTCCAGGTCTGGCCGCCATCGTCGGAACGCCAGACGCCGGAGTGGCCGCCCAGATACAGCCGCTGTCCGTCCGTGGACATGGCGACGCACAGCGCCTTGCCCGAGACCGATTGATGATTGCGATCGAAGCCGAAGGTCGTGCGCGCGCGGACCGGACTGACATCGACGACGCCGACCATCCGCCCGCCTCCCTCACGCCGCCGTCTTCGCGATCAACTCGATCCGGCCGAGACGATACGAGGTGACGTCGTCCGTGATCTCGATCGTTCGCTTGGCCGATCGATAGCCGGCGACCTCGACGATCAAATGGTAGGTCCCCGCCAGCAGCAGAGTGCGCTCGGTCAACTCGATGGCGAACGCCCCGCTGCCGTCAATCGGCGCGGTCGCGACGAGGGTGCCGTCCCGCCGCAGCGTGGCGCGACCGCCGGGGACCGGGCGGTCCTCGGCTACGTCCCATGCCTGACCCGCGATGCCGGGCACGAACTCCTCGACCGGCAGCTTGAGGTTGCCGAGATCCAGCTGTCCGCCACGGCGCGCCTTCACCCGCCGGCGCAGCACGCGGCGATCCTCTCCGATGATCGTGAGCACCAGCTCGGGCGCATCGGGCACGGCCAGCCGGAATGCGCCGCCGCGCCCGGCGCGCGCCTCGGCAACCGGCGATCCGCCGCGCGTAACGATGATCTTGGCGGCGCGTCCTCCGGAATCGCCGGCCAGCGACTTCACGGTGCCTCGAACTTGCCGGCGGGGAGCCATGGCATCACGCCTGTGGGCCTGGCGGCCGATCCTGCGCGCGCCCCATCACTCGGCCGATCAGCTGGATGCCGGCGTCGATCACGAACCACGTCGCGAGAAAGGCCACACACTCGAGAGCAAAGCTGCCGAACTTGTAGAAGAGCGAGGCGATGATGAACGAGGCCGCGAAGGCCGGGGTCTGGCGCAACGCCAGATCGTGCGTGCTGATGGATGCGAGCAATTGGTACACCGCAGCCTCCCATGCCGATCCGTTGCCGAGGAACTGTCGCCCTGTGCAACCGATCCGTCAACGCCAATCGGCCAGCCGCGGAATTTTTGATCCGATGCCGTGCCTGGTATCGCTATCGTGCCGCTGCGATCGCCGCGCAACGTCAAGCTCCTCGGCTCGGACTCATGAGATCCGAAAGTGCCGCGCCGCCTGTCCGTTGCTTTCCCAGTAGGTGTGTTTGTTGGCGATCGATGGATCGTCCATTGCCGGCTGAACCTGGCCGTCGCTGTCGATCGCGCGCGACGTGACGGCATGATCGCCGGCTGAGAGTTCCAAATCGGCCATCGACCAGATCTTCCAGGCGAACTCGGCCTTCTCGCCATCGTCGATCTTGGCCTGCCGCCACGGTCCGTCGTCGATGCGCACCTCGACCTTTGCGATCCTGCCGCCCCAGGCGGCGCCGATGATGCGGCAGCGGTCGTCGGCGCGCATGACCTTGGCCGGAACGGATTTCAGCCGGGCGCGGCCGACCGAGGTTTCGGTCCACGCCGATTGGCCGTTACGCTTCTCCTCGCGGATGGTGACGTAATCGCGCGCCATGAAGCGGTTCATGAAGCGCGTCTCGCGCACCTCGATGCGGGTCAGCCACTTGACGTTGGCGATGCCGTACCAGCCGGGCGCGATCAGACGCATTGGGAAACCGTTGGCCGGCGGCAGCGGCTTGCCGTTCATCTCGTAGCACAGCAAGTTGGCGGGGTTCATGGCGTCAGCGAGCGACAGGCTGCGCGCGAAGTTCTGCTTCATCTTGATCTCGCGCACCGTTTCCTCGCCGGAATCGGCGCCGAAGAACACGATCTCGATGCCGCTCTTCTTGAGGCCGACGTCCTTGAGGATCGGCGCCAGCGGCGTGCCCGCCCACGTTGCGGTGCCGATGCCGCCGGTGAACCAGGGGAAGCCGTGATTGCCGGAGCATTCGACCGTGCAGGTGACCTCCTGCCGCGGCCGCCTTTTCAGCGCATCCAGGCTCAAGGCGAGCGGCCGCTCGACCGCGCCAGTGATCTCCAGCTTCCAGGTCTTGCCGTCGACGACCGGCCGATCGTAGTGGGCGACGCTGAAGAACTTCTCGGTCGGCGTGATCCAGGACTCGAGGTCTTCCCAGACCAGCTGGTTGGCGACCACGTCCGGAATCGGATTCTCGCCCGGCTGGTCGAGCCAGGGGACGACCACCTCGCCGGGCATGCTGGAAAAGGCATGCGCCGGCCGCGTCCGCAATAGGGTCGCGGCGGCGAGAACCACGGCGCTCCCGGCGACGAAATCTCGGCGTGCGATATCCATGCGATGGCCCTCCGGCGGTGCGTTGAGAGGCCGGATGGTTGCGCTCGATCGCCGCCGCGCGCTAGGCGGCGATAGTGACATTGAGCAGGGGCGACCGTGCCAGCTGTCGCACGGGAACTTGCAGCCCGGGCATCTGTTGTCATCTTGGGTCGTATCAGCCGCTCCTACCGCAGTGTGAGGTCGCATGCAAAGACCCCTGGAAATCGCGTTTCGCGATCTGGATCCGTCTGACTTCATCAGAAATCTCGTCGAGGAGCGGGTGGAACGCTTGGAGCGGTTCCATCCCCATATCATCGGCTGCCGCGTGGTCGTGGAAGCGCCGCACCGCAGCGCGGAAGGCCACAATCCGCCGCTCGGCATCTCGGTGGAGGTGGATGTCGCCGCCCGGCCGCGCATCGTCGCCAAGGAGGTGGAGGAGCAGCGCTCGGTGAAAGGCGACCACTTGGTCGCCATCAATCGCGCCTTCGAGGCGATCGAGCGCCAGCTCGACGAGCTGAAGGACAAGCAGCGCGGCGAGGTCAAGCGCCACGAGAACGAGCGTCAGACCGGCAGCATCGTTCGGCTGTTCCCCGACCGGGAATACGGCTTCATCGAGATTGCCGGCGGGCCCGAACTCTACTTCACGCGCAATGCAGTCATCGACGGCAGCTTCGAGCAGCTGAAGGTCGGCACGATGGTGCAGGTGACGCAGGCCACTGCCGAAGGTCCGATGGGTCCGCAGGCCAGCTCGGTCGTGGTTCTGGGCGCCGAGCGCCGAGGCTGATCGCCGCGCATCTCTCGAGCCGGAACGTACCCCGCTGCCAGCGGTTAGCGCTTCTAAGATGAAGCGCTCTCAGCCGACAGCCAATGAGCATCCATCCTCAGCGCCGTCAGGTGCATTCAACCGGCGTCAGTTCTTGACCGGCAGCGCGACCATGCTTCCGCTTGCGATCGGCGCGGCCAGCGTCACCCCGACGGCAGCGGCGACCGCGCCGCCGGCCGACGTGCCAAGCCGGTCGCTGACGCTGCAGGTCAATGGCCGCACGCATCGGGTGACGCTCGACAATCGGACGACCCTGCTGGATGCCTTGCGCGAGCAGCTCGGCTTCGCAGGCACCAAGAAAGGATGCGATCACGGACAATGCGGTGCCTGCACGGTCCATGTCGACGGCACGTCGGTGCTGTCCTGCCTGACCTTGGCGGCGCAGGCGGAAGGCCATGCGGTCACCACCATCGAAGGGCTGGCGGGCGCGGACGGATCGCTGCATCCGGTGCAGCAGGCCTTCATCGATCATGACGCGTTCCAATGCGGCTATTGCACGCCGGGCCAGATCATGTCGGCGGCGGCCTGCCTCGCGAGCGGGCGCACCGGCAGCGATGCCGAGATCCGCGAATATATGAGCGGCAACATCTGCCGCTGCGCCGCCTATCCCAACATCGTCGCCGCCGTCCAGGCGGCCAAGACCCAGTTGCGGAGCTAGTACGCCATGCGGCCCTTCGCCTATGAGCGCGCGAATACTCCGGATGCCGCCATCGCGGCGTTCGACGACGAGCGGGCGACGGCGTTCCTGGCCGGCGGGACCACGCTGATCGACCTCATGAAGCTCGACGTGATGCGGCCGGAGCGCGTGATCGACATCAATGCATTGGGTCTGGATCGGATCGAGATCGACGGCTCCGGTGTGCGACTGGGTGCATCCGTGCGCATGGCGGATGCGGAACTGCATCCGGACCTGCGCCACCGCGTGCCGATGCTGACGGAGTCGCTGGCGCTCGCCGCCAGCACGCAGATCCGGCACATGGCGACCCTGGGCGGCAACGTCCTGCAGCGCACGCGCTGCCCGTATTTCCGCGATGTGAGCTGGGCGGCCTGCAACAAGCGCACGCCCGGGTCCGGCTGCGCCGCCCTGGCAGGCTTTAACCGGTCGCATGCCGTGCTCGGCGCCAGCGACGCCTGCATCGCGACCTATCCCGGCGACTTCGGCCAGGCGCTGACCGCGCTCGATGCGGTTGTCGATGTAGCGGGAAGCAGTGGGCGCCGGCAGATCCCGTTTGCCGATCTGCATGTCCAACCCGGTCGAACACCGAACGTCGAGACGACTCTGGCGCCGGACGATCTGATTCTCGGATTCGAGCTGCCGGTCGAGCCATGGTTCCGCCGCTCGCTGTATCTCAAGATCCGCGATCGCGAATCCTACGAGTTTGCGCTGGCTTCGGCGGCGGTCGCGCTCGATCTCGACGGCGATACGGTGCGGCAGGCGCGCATTGCGCTGGGCGGGCTGGCGACCGTGCCGTGGCGCGCGCGCGACGCGGAGCAGGCGCTGATCGGCCGCACGCTGGATGAGGCGAATTGCCAATTGGCCGCTGAGGCCGCGCTCTCGGGAGCGCATCCGCGCGAGCACAATGCCTTCAAGGTCGAGCTCGGCCGTCGGACCCTGGCGCGCGCGCTCCTGCAAGCGGCGGCGATGGAGGTGTAGATGGCGGTCGTCGGCCCGGTGCAGCAACAGAACATGGGCGCGGCGCAATCGCGCATCGACGGCCGCGCCAAGGTCACCGGCGCCGCCCCCTATCCCTCCGACTTCGCGGTCGGCCGTCCCGCCTATGCCTGCTTCGTCACCAGCGCCATCGCGCGCGGCCGGATCGAAGCCTTCGACTTGAAAGCGGCGCAGGCCGTCCCGGGCGTGCTCGACATCATGACGCACGAAACGATGAAGGGCACGGTGCGCAAGCCGAGCTTCTTCGCCGCCGGCGGCTATGCCTCCACCACCATCGTTCCACTGGATGGGCCGGAGGTGTGGCACGACGGGCAGATCGTGGCGATGGTGGTCGCCGACAGCTACGAGGCGGCGCGCGAAGCGGCCTACAAGGTGCGCATCGAATATCGGGAGCAGCCCGCGGCCGGCACGTTCGATTGGCCCGGCACGACGACCGAGGACGCAGCCGATGCCAGCAAAGGCCACGAGGATCCGGCGGTCGGCGACATCGTGGCGGGTTTCGCCGCGGCCGCGAAGATCGTTGATGAAGACTATTCGACGCCGACGCAGCACCACAATGCGATCGAGCTTTTCACCACGACCTGCCTGTGGACCGGCGACAAGCTTGCGATCTACGAGCC
>DATFDU010000328.1:0-8810 GCA_035251915.1 Dongiaceae bacterium
CTCGCGCGCATCGCCAGCGGCAACGCGGCGGATGTCGACGCCGCGGTGGTCGCGGCGCGCAAGGCGCAGGGCAAGTGGGCGAAGATCGGCGGCCCGGCGCGGGCGCGGCATCTCTACGCCCTGGCACGCGCGGTGCAGCGCCACGGCCGCCTGTTCGCCGTGCTCGAATCCCTCGACGGCGGCAAGCCGGTGCGCGAATCGCGCGACATCGACATCCCGCTGGTGGCGCGACACTTCTATCATTACGCCGGCTGGGCACAACTGCAGGAGCGCGAATTCGCCGATCATGTGCCGGTCGGCGTGGTCGGGCAGGTCATTCCCTGGAACTTCCCGCTGCTGATGCTAGCCTGGAAGCTGGCGCCGGCGCTGGCCCTCGGCAACACCGTGGTGCTGAAGCCGGCGGAGTTCACCTCGCTGACCGCGCTGTTGTTCGCGGAGATCGCGGCGCAGGCCGGCCTGCCGGCCGGCGTGCTCAACGTGGTGACCGGAGAGGGGCCGACCGGCGCGGCGCTGGTCGATCATCCCGATGTCAACAAGATCGCCTTCACTGGCTCGACCGAGGTCGGCCGCCTGATCCGCGGCAGGACCGCGGGCTCCGGCAAGGCGCTCACGCTCGAGCTCGGCGGCAAGTCACCCTTCATCATCTTTGACGATGCCGATCTCGATGGCGCGGTCGAGGGCGTGGTGGACGGCATCTGGCTGAACCAGGGCCAGGTGTGCTGTGCCGGCTCGCGGCTGCTGCTGCAGGAGGGCATCGCCGAGGATTTCCTCGCGCGCCTCAAGCGGCGCATGACCAAATTGCGTGTCGGCCATCCGCTCGACAAGGCGATCGACATGGGCGCGATCATCGCGCCGGTGCAGCTGAAGCGCATCCAGTCGCTGGTGCAGACCGGCATTTCGGAGGGCGGCTCGATCTATCAGCCCGATCTCGCGTTGCCCAAGGACGGCTGCTACTTCCCGCCGACCCTCATCAGCGACGTGCAGCCGACCGCGACCGTGATGCAGGAAGAGATCTTCGGCCCCGTCATCGTCGCGATGACGTTCCGCACGCCTGACGAAGCGATCGCGCTTGCCAACAACACGCGCTACGGCCTTGCCGCCAGCGTGTGGAGCGAGACCATCGGCCTTGCGCTCGACGTCGCGCCCAAGCTGCAGGCCGGGGTGGTGTGGATCAACGCCACCAACCTGTTCGATGCCGCGGTCGGCTTCGGCGGCTACCGCGAATCCGGCTTCGGCCGCGAAGGCGGCAAGGAAGGCTGCTACGAATACCTGAAACCCAAGGCGTGGGCCAATCGCGAGCCGCGCAAGATCGTAGAGCAACCGCAGCTGCAGACCGCGTCCGGTGGCTTCGACACGCCAGCGCTCGACCGCACGGCGAAGCTGTTCATCGGCGGCAAGCAGGCGCGGCCGGACGGCAACTATTCGCGCGTCATTGTCTCGCCGGCAGGCAAGCTGGTGGGCGAAGTGGGCGAAGGCAACCGCAAGGACATCCGCAATGCCGTCGCCGCCGCGCGCGGCGCTGAAGCCTGGAGCCGCGCCACCGGCCATAACCGCGCGCAGATCCTCTATTATATCGCGGAGAACCTAAGCGCTCGATCCGCCGAGTTTGCCGGCCGCATTTCCGCCATGACCGGCGCCACTGCCGCCAAGGCCAAAGCTGAGGTCGAAGCCGCCATCAACCGCCTGTTCAGTTACGGCGCCTGGGCCGACAAGTTCGAAGGCGCGGTGCATGCGCCGCCGCTGCGCGGTGTCGCGCTTGCCATGAATGAGCCGATCGGCGTTGCCGGCGTGGTGTGCCCGGACGAGGCGCCGCTGCTGTCCTTCATCAGCCTCATCGCGCCGCTGATCGCCGTCGGCAACCGCGTGGTGGTGGTGCCGAGCGAGCGCCATCCGCTCGCCGCCACCGACTTCTACCAGGTGCTGGAGACCTCCGACCTGCCGGCCGGCGTCATCAACATCGTGACCGGCTCGCGCGAAGACCTGACTAAGGTGCTGGCCGATCACGACGATGTCGATGCCCTCTGGGTGTTTGGCTCCAAGACGGCATCCGCCACCGCCGAGAAGCACTCGGTCGGCAACCTCAAGCGCACCCTGGTCGATCATGGCCTGGAGACCGACTGGCATGACGCGGCGGCCGCGGAAGGACCAATCCTGTTGCGCCATGCGGTGCAGGTGAAGAATATCTGGATTCCGTACGGCGAATAGCCAAGATAAGCGGACACCGGAACAGGGGAGGCAAGCCTTGCTGAAGAATCTCGACCCGCTGCTGAATGCGGACGTGCTCCATGCGCTGCGCGCCATGGGCCACGGCGACACGCTGGTGTTGAGCGACACAAACTTTCCTTCCGAGTCCGTCGCTCGAAAAACAGTGCTCGGCAGGCTGCTGCGCATCGACGCGACGTGCCCGCGCGCGGCGCGCGCCATCCTGTCGGTGATGCCGCTCGACAGCTTCGTCGAGCACGCGACCTACCGCATGGAGGTGGTCGGCAACCCCAAGGACATCCAGCCGGTGCAGAAGGAAGTGCAGGCGGAGATCGACAAGGCCGAGGGCAAGCCCTGGCCGATGGGCTCGATCGAGCGCATGGCGTTCTACGAGGTTGCCAAGAAGGCCTATTGCGTCATCACCACCGCCGAGACCCGCTTCTACGGCTGCTTCATCTTCACCAAGGGCGTGATCCCGCCGAAGGAATAGCCGCCATGGCAGTCTTACCGGGGGCCGCGCAAGAAGGCGTTGCCATCCTCGGCATCTTCGTCGCCGACCTCGCGTTCCGCGCCGGCCGGTTGCCCAGGATCGGCGAGACCATCACCGGCTCCGGCTTCAAGATGGGTCCGGGCGGCAAGGGCTCCAACCAGTCGGTGGCCGCGGCGCGGCTCGGTGCCAAGGTGACGATCGTCTCCAAGCTCGGCCGCGATGCGTTCGGCGAGATCGCGCTCAAGACCTGGAAGGACGAGGGCATCGTCGCCCGCGCCGCGCAGTCGGACGACGCCACCGGCGGCGCCTTCATCTTCGTCAATCACGACACCGGCGAGAACGCGATCATCGTCTATCCCGGTGCGGCAGGAACCATCTCGGTCGCCGATGTCGAGGCCGCCGCCGATGCCATCCGCGGCGCCAAGGTGTTCGTGACCCAGCTGGAGCAACCGGTCGATGCCGCGCAGCGCGGCCTCGAGATCGCGCGCGCGGCCGGCGTTGTCACCGTGTTCAATCCCGCGCCGGCGGAGCCGATCCCGGATGCGATCTATCCGCTGTGCGACTACATCGTGCCGAACGAGACCGAGGCCGCGACGCTCACCGGCATGTCGGTCGCGACCATCAACGATGCCAGGCGCGTCGGCGATGCCTTGCTGGCGAAGGGCGTCGGGAATGCGCTGATCACGCTCGGCGAGCGCGGCGCGCTGCTGCACAACAGCAAGAATTCGGTCGAGATCCCGGCGTTCTCGGCCGGTCCGGTGGTCGAGACCACAGGCGCCGGCGATGCCTTCGTCGGCGGCTTCGCCGCAGCAATCGCGCGCGGCAGCGATCCGGTCGAGGCGGCACGCTTCGGCTGCGCCGTCGCCGGCATCTCGGTCACGCGCCCCGGCACTGCCCCGTCGATGCCGCGCCTGGAGGAAGTGGAAACATTGGTGGCTAAAGGGCGCTGAGTCCGGCGTTCGGTCGGGGTGTGATCGCCGCGGTGATGAGATCGAGGGGTATTGTGATGTGGAAGTGGCTGCTCTTGGGATTTGTGCTGGTTTCTCCAACTGCGTGCACGAGTGTGCCGCCGCCCGGCGATGACGGGGACCCGCCGCGGATCACATTGTCGCTGTTGAATGGGGTGCGCAGCGTGTCGTTCTCCTCGACGGAGGGCGCGGCGAACCTCGGAGACCGTTGCATGAAGGCGCGTGGTTTTCCCGACATGCCGGCGCGTGTCTCGGTGTCGTTCAGCGACGCGGGAGGGCTGGATCATGTCTTCGTGAAGGCGTTCCCAGGGGAGATCATTGATTCCTCGGTCGTGGTCGGGCCGAGCTGGACGGTACGGCACGCCGCGGACCGCACGATCGATACGATGACGGTGCGGTTTCCGCCCCCGGGGGAAGATGGCCGCGTGCTGTCCGGCGCGCTCGTCGTCTTCCATCTGACGAGCGAAGCGCCGCCGGTGGCCCTGACGGTTGAAGCCTTCGATCTCAGCGGAAACCCCGCCTACTTGCGCCAGGTGGATATTCTCGGACCGGACGACGACAGGTTTTGCCGCGGCGAGGAATGAGGCGGGAGACACCTGGTCGAGGAGGCGCTACGGCGCGAATGTTCCTGAAGCCATCAGTCGTCCGATGATCGCCTCGCGTGCCTGTCTTGTCGCGGCGAGGCGATCTTTCACGATCGCAAGGACTGCGCTCGGCGCTTCATCGGGCGTGCCGGCTGCGAACGGCGGCGCTGGCGCATACTCGAGGCCAAGCTGAATCGCTTCCGCGTCTGCCTGGCCGACCAGTTCCGCGACCACGGCCAATCCGAAATCGATCCCGGCCGTGACGCCGCCGGCGGTGATGAGATTGCCGTCGCGCACCACGCGGCCGTGCACGGGAATGGCGCCGAACCGTTCCAGGAAATCGTGCGCGAACCAGTGCGTCGTCGCCCTGCGTCCTTTCAGCAGTCCCGCCGCTCCCAACACCAGCGAGCCGGTGCAAACCGACGTCACATAGCGCGCTTGCTGGGCTTGCGCGCGCACGAAGGCCAGCGTCTCCGCATCCTCGAGCAGCGCATTGATCCCGCCGCCGCCTGGCACGCAGATCACGTCGAGCTTCGGACACTCGCCGAAGGTCATGGTCGGGCTGAGCACCAGAGCGGTCGCGGACGTGATCGGCGCGCGATCCTTCCAGATCAGGTGGACCTTGGTGTCCGGCAAGCTCGCGAACACCTCATAAGGCCCGGTCAGGTCGAGTTGCTGCACGCCGGGGAACACCAGGATGCCGATGTGACGGGTCATGTGCGCCTCCTCTTGACGGCGTGATCCTAGCGCATCACCACTTGGCGGACATGCCAAAGGCCCCTCGTTTTACGCCAAGGCCGCGCCGGATCGAAGTGCTGGCCTTCCCGGATGTGCAGCTGCTCGATGTGGCGGGACCGCTGCAGGTGTTCGCGACCGCCAATGACCTGGCGCGCATGGCCGGCCGTCCCCCGCTCTATGAGCCGGTCACGGTCGCGGATGGCGGGCTCACCCTGTCGTCCGCCGGCCTCGGCCTTGCGACCCAGCCGCTACCGGCGTCGCGCGCCGTAGTGGATACATTGATCGTCGCGGGCGGTTGGGGCGTTCATGCCGCCTGTCACGACAAAGGGCTGGTGCAGTGGGTCAAGGCGCGGGCGAAGGAAGCGCGCCGAGTCGTCTCGGTGTGCAGCGGCGCCTTCCTGCTCGCGACCGCAGGCTTGCTCGACGACCGGCGTGCGGCCACGCATTGGAGCCGCTGCAGCGAGTTCGCCCAGCGCTTCCCCAAGGTGAAGCTGGAGCCCGACCCGATCTTCGTCCAGGACGGCAAGATGTGGACCTCCGCCGGCATCACCGCCGGGATCGACCTCGCCCTCGCGCTGGTGGAGGAGGATCAGGGGCATGCGCTTGCGCTTGCGGTGGCGCGCCAGCTGGTGGTGTTCCTGAAGCGGCCGGGCGGCCAATCGCAGTTCAGCGCCACCCTCGCCCTGCAGCAGGGCAATGGGCGGTTCGAGCGCCTGCATGCCTGGATCGCGGAGCATCTGACCGATGACCTTTCGCTGGGGGAGCTGGCGAATGCCAGCGGCATGAGCGAGCGCAGCTTCGTTCGTCATTATCGTCAGGCGACCGGCACGACCCCGGCGCGCGCGGTGGAACAGCTGCGGGTGGAAGCGGCACGCCGCGCCCTCGAAGCCGGCCAGCCGGTCAAGCGCGCCGCCCAGCGCTGCGGCTTCGGCTCGGAGGAGACGATGCGCCGCAGCTTCCTGCGCCATCTCGGTGCCTCGCCGCAGGCTTATCGGGAGCGCTTCGCTCAGTCCTCGTAGTCGCCGCCCTGCGCCCAGGGAATCGCCCAGGGCAGGAACAGCACGTACAAGAAGAAGGTAAGCCCGACCGGCAGCAGGCCGCAGTACGCGATCGTCTCGCCCGCATAGGCGATGGCCGCGATCAGCCAGTGCAACACGAAACCGGCGATGCTCTCCGGCGCCTGCGACTGCACCATGAGGCCGATCGCGCGCTGGTGGTCGTAGATCGCAGCGCCGATGACCAGCGCGAGCCACGGCATCGCACAGCACATCCAGATCCGGAACGGACTGGACCGCCCCGGTTGATCCTCGTTCTGCAAGGCGGTCGAACGACGCATCCTCACCTCAGCCGATCGCACGACGATTGTCGTCAAACCGCGCCCGGATCGCAAGCGCGCGCATCATGCCGGCCGGCTCTTCGGCGCTGGCTTTGCCGGCCGCGCCCCGACGATCGCGGACACGAAGTGCTCGAGATTGTCCTCGACATAGTGTTCGACCCGGCCTTTCGGATCGAAGCTCCAGCACAGCACCGAGCCTTGCCACTGCGCCGCCATCAGCAGGCCGATCCCCGGCGGGGCGTGCGGCGTTGTCGTGAAGCAATCTTCCAACGCCTTCGTCAGCACCGCCTTCCACTTCGCCCCCCGTGCGCGCAGCGCCGGGTCACGCAAGTCCTCGCGCAGGATCAGCAATGCATCGGCATAGGCTTCGATCTCGCCGTAGTCTTTCGACAGCATGGTGAGCAGCTGGACGGCGCCGGCCGGCGTCTTCGGCACTTTCGCGGAGAAGGCCGCGGTCTTCTCATCCAGCCCATCCCAGGCGTATGACAGGGTGCTGCGGATGAGGTCGGCCTTGCTCTTGAAGCGTTGAACCAGGGTCGAAGCGGACAGTCCGCAGGCCTGCGCCAGGGTGGCGAACGTAAGGGCGTCCGGCCCGCGCTGGTGCACGAGCGCGTAGGCCGCCTTCAGCACCGCGCGGTCGGGCAGGGTCTTCGGCCTCGGCATGCTGGCTCCTTTATAACCGAACGCTCATTTATATATTGCATAACCGAACGCTCGTTTATATATTATCCGGATCGAGGGCGCGTTCGTCAATTCAGGGAGTGGAGGTTCTCATGTCGCTGAAGGGGAAAGTCGCCCTGGTCGCCGGCGCCACCCGCGGTGCCGGCCGCGGCATCGCGGTCGAGCTCGGCGCGGCCGGCGCCACGGTCTACGTCACCGGGCGCACCACGCGCACGCAGCAATCCGAATACAAGCGCGCCGAGACCATCGAGGAGACGGCGGCGCTGGTCTCGCAGGCAGGGGGCAAGGGCATTGCCATCCAGGTCGATCACCTGGTTCCCGAGCAGGTGGAGAAGCTGGTCGCGCGCATCCGTGCGGAGCAGGGGCGCCTCGACATCCTGATCAACGATGTGTGGGGCGGCGAAAACCTCAAGGAATGGGACAAGCCGGTCTGGGGCCACAATCTCGAGAACGGCCTGCGCCTGCTCGACCTCGGCGTGCGCACGCACCTCATCACCACGCATTTCGCCCTGCCGCTCCTGATCGAGCGGCCGGGCGGCCTGCTGGTCGAGGTGACCGACGGCACCGACGCGTACAACGCGGCGCACTACCGCATCAATCCGTTCTACGATCTGGCGAAGGTGTCGGTGAACCGCATGGCCTGGGCGCACGCCAAGGATCTGGCGCCGCATGGCGCGACCTCGGTCTGCATCACGCCGGGCTGGCTGCGCTCCGAGATGATGCTGGAGGCGTTCGGCGTCAAGGAGGAGAACTGGCGCGACGCCACCCAGCGCATCCCGCATTTCGCGATCTCGGAGACGCCGCGCTTCGTCGGTCGCGCCATCGCGGCGCTCGCCGCCGATCCCGACCGTGCGCGCTGGAACGGGCAGTCGCTCTCCAGCGGGCAGCTGGCGCAGGTCTACGGCTTCACCGATCTCGACGGGTCCCGCCCAGATGCCTGGCGCTACGTGACCGAAGTGCAGGACGCGGGAAAGCCTGCGGACACGACGGGCTACCGGTAGGCCGCTGCTTGATGCAGTATTGCCCCCAAGCAACGGGTCAGGGGGCAACGCGTGACCAGCGAGACTACCGTGCGCATTGCCAAGGAGCTGGATCGGCTCGACGCCGACATCGTGCATGTCGGGCTGTTCGATTTCGCCACCGTGTTCCGCGAGCGCCGGCTGCGGCGCGCCGACCTGCTGAGCGGCGCCGACACCGCAATGTTCGCGAACGTGCTGCCGAAATGGGATTCGGCGGAATCGATCCTGGCCCCCGGCCCCTATGGCAGCGAGACCGTGGCGTACGATCCGGATTCCATCCGGCCCTATCCGTTCGAGCCGCGCGCCGCCGCCTTGGTGGCGGACTATACGGGGCCGCAGGCGGAGATCATGCCGCGCCGCGTGCTGGCGCGGCAGATAGAGCGCGCGGCAGCGGCCGGCTTCGACGTGCTGGCGGCCTACGAGTTCGAGTTCATCCTGCTCAACGAGACGGCGGATTCGCTGCGCACCAAGGGCTTCGCCAATCTCAGCCATTTCGCGCCCGACAATCGCTGCTGGTCCGGCCAGACTGCCGCGACCCATGCCGGCATCGTCGCCGACCTCGAGACCATGCTGCGGGCAGCCGACGTCGACCTGTTCGCCCTCGGTGTCGAGCTTGGCCCCGGCTGCCTCGAAGCCACCTTGCGCCACAAGCCGGCCATGCGCGCCGCCGACGATGCCGCCTTCTTCCGCATGTTCACCAAGGCGTTCTGCCGCCAGCGCGGCCTCACCGCATCCTTCATGCCTCTGCTCGGCGCGGGGTTTCCGGGCATCGGCGGCCATGTGTGCCTGTCC
>DATFDU010000329.1:0-3994 GCA_035251915.1 Dongiaceae bacterium
ATCACGCCGGTGGCGATCAGGCCCTTGTAGAGCGCGCCCATGATGTTCTGGCTGGCGCCGAGGCGCACGAAGAACATGCCGATGACCGAGCTGACCACGCCAACGCCGCAGATCAGCAGCGGATAGAGCATCAACTGTTCCTGCTGCAGCACATCGGTGAAGAAGATGCTGCCGAGCAGCATGGTCGCCACCACGGTGACCGCGAAGGTCTCGAACAGGTCGGCGGCCATGCCGGCGCAATCGCCGACATTGTCGCCCACGTTGTCGGCGATCACGGCCGGGTTGCGCGGATCATCCTCGGGAATGCCGGCCTCGACCTTGCCCACCAGGTCGGCGCCGACGTCGGCACCCTTGGTGAAGATGCCGCCGCCGAGGCGCGCGAAGATCGAGATCAGCGAAGCGCCGAAGGAGAGGCCGACCAGGGCTTCCAGCATCGGACGCATCTCGGTGCCGGTGGAACGCAGGAACATGTAGTAGCTGGCGACGCCAAGCAGGCCAAGGCCGACCACCAGCAAGCCGGTGATGGCGCCGGACTTGGCGGCGATCCCCAAGGCATGCGCCATGCTCTGCCGGGCGGCTTCCGCTGTGCGCACGTTGGCGCGGACCGACACGTTCATGCCGATATAGCCGGTGACGCCGGAGAGGATGGCGCCGATGACGAACCCCAGGGCCGAGAGCTTGGAGAGCGCGAAGAACAGGATCACCGCCACGGCAAGGCCGACGATGCCGATCGTCGTGTACTGCTTGTTCAGATAGGCCTTGGCGCCTTCCTGAATGGCGGCCGCGATTTCCTGCATGCGCGGGTTACCGGCCGAGGCGGCCAGAACCGATTGGGTCGCCCACAATCCGTAAACCAGGGCCAAGGCGCCGCATACGATCACGGCCCAGTAGTAAATCGCATCCATGTCGAGGTCATCCCCTGTCAGAAGTGTCGTCTTGGCTGGCCAAAGCCATGGAATCCAAAGAGAATCCGAGGTCCGGCCGACTTTCGGGCGCGGAGCATAGGGAAAAGGGCCGATGGGTGCAACCCGGCCCGACGTCCGATCGCGCCGCTAGGCCGACGCCGGCTTGACCATGGCTTGGTGCGGCGCGCCCCACAGGACGGCCCCGACAATCAGGACCGTGGGCACCAGCGAGCCCGCCAGCACGGCGTTCCAGCCCAAGCTCTGCTCGACCGCGCCGGTGATGAAGGAACAGATCGCGACGCCGGTGAAGGTCAGGAAGTCGTTGATGCCCTGCATCTTGGCGCGTTCGGCCGGGCGATAGCATTTGGTCAGCAGGCTGGTGCCGCCGACGAACAGGAAGTTCCAGCCGATGCCGAGCAGCACCAGGGCGAACCAGAAATGCAGGATGTCGATGCCCGCTAATCCGATTGCCACGGTCGCGATCAGGCAAGCCGCACCGGCAAGCAGCACCCGGCGCTCGCCGATGCGCCGAATGATGTGGCCGGTGACGAAGGACGGCGCGAACATGCCGAGGATGTGGACAGACAGCACGCCGGCCGTCTCGCCGACCCCGAAGCCGCAGAACTTCATCGCGAGCGGCGTTGCCGTCATGATGAAGACCATCGTGCTGTAGCCGAACACGCCTGCGAACAGCGCCGCGATGGTGACCGGCTGGCGCAGGATCTCCGCCAGCGGACGCTGCGGCCCCGAGACCTCGGCCTCTGTCAGCGGTGGAAAGCGCACGGTCCAGATCGGCAGGATGATCGCGGCCGACAACAGGGTCACGAACAGGAAGGAGCCCGCGAAGGTGAAGGGTGCGAGGAAGTCGGTGCCGAATGTGGCGAGGCTCGGTCCGATGACCGCCGCCACGATCCCGCCTGCCAGCACCAGCGAGATCGCCTTGGGCCGGAACGCATCGTCCGCGACTTCGGCGGCCGCGAAGCGCAGATGCAGCGCCGATGCGTTCGAGGCGCCGAAGATTGCGTTGGCGATGCAGAACAGGATGAAACTGTTCTGATAGATCGCGACCATGGCAAGCGCGCCGCCGGTCGCACCGATCATGGCGCCGATGAAGAAGGTGTTGCGCCGCCCCAGCGATCGCATCAGGTGAGCGACCGGAATGGTGGCTGCCATCGTGACGATGAACTGAAGGCCGAGCGGCACGGTCGCGAAGCGCCCATCGGCGGCGAGCATCTGCCCCGTCAGGGCGGAGATGGTCGCGATGACCGAGGTGCACGAGTTCGCCAGAGCCTGGGCGATGGAGAGCAGCAGGACAGCGCGGTACTGGGAGTGAGTCGACATGCGCCGTGACACTGCGTGAACAACGGCCGGCGCGACAAGGACCAAATTGTCCTATTTCAAATCCATGCGCTCCATGGCGCGGATCGAGACCTTGTAGATCTTATCCTGGCCGACGCGCGCCTTGACCGCCTTGGCGATGCGCTGGCGGATCAGCGGCTCCTCGAAGCCGCCCTGCTCCACCTGCTTGCGGGCGAGCAACTGATGAAGCTCGGTCGTGACGGCGTCGTACACCGCCGGCAGGTTGTACTGCACCATCTCCATCTTCAGCGGATCGTCGAACATCAGCACAATGCGGAAGAAGAATTGATAGGTCGGCTTGCCGTTGCGCACGACCGTGATCGGGATGGTCTCGAGTTCGATCTGCGAAAGCTGCGGGACCGCCGGGCCTTCATCCTCGGCCGTATCGGGCGCGCGGAAATAGAACCACCAGGCCGCGCCGCCACCGCCGCCACCGAGCAGCAACAACAAGACGAAGACGATCAGCAGCTTTTTCATCGCAACGCCAGCGGGACTCCTTGGGAACCGCACACCCTGCGGAACCTGGTCCCAAATAGCGCCCGGAATGGTTAAAAGTGCGTAAAACCAGCCTTTTCAAAGGTCAAAGGCCGGTTGTCGCGATCCAGGAACGTGAGTCCGGATTCCTGCACAAAGGCGCCGATCTCGGCGATCGCGGTTCCGGACTGGCGCGCAGCTTCAAGCACCGCCGTTACGCCATCGGGCGGCACCGCCAGCAAGAGCTCGTAGTCGTCGCCGCCCGTGATGGCAGAAGCGATCAGGCCGGGATCGGCGGCCACCAGGTCGGCCACGGCGTCCGACAGCGGCACCGATGCCACCGCGACCTCTGCCCCGCAGCTGGATGCCGCGCACATATGGCCGAGGTCGGCGGCGAGACCGTCGGAGATGTCCATGCCGGCATGCGCCAATCCCTGCTCACCCAGCATCCGGCCGAGGGCCACGCGCGGCTGCGGCAACACGTAGCGCTGCGCCAGGGAGCGCCGCGCCGGTTCCGCCAGATCAAGCTCGCCGCGATGGGCGGCGAGGCCGAAGATGCCGTCGCCGATGGTGCCGGTGACGAGGATGCGGTCGCCAGGTCTGGCGCCATTGCGGCGCAGCGCGCGGCCGATGGGCACCGCGCCGATCAGCGTCGCAGTGAGCGCCAACGGACCCGGCGTCGACGTGGTGTCGCCGCCCCACAGCGCGATGTCGAACTCGGCCTGGTCCTGCGCCAGGCCTTCGGTGAATTTGGCGATCCACGCCTCGTCGATCGCGTCGTCGAGCGCGGTGGTCATGAGATAGCCGAGCGGCTTCGCCCCCTTGCCGGCAAGGTCGGAGAGATTCTGGCGCAGCATCTTGCGCGCAATCAGGTCGGGAGGATCGCTGCGCAGGAAATGCAGATCGGCCGTCAGCGCGTCGGTGGTGAAGACCAGGTCCATGCCGGCGGGCGGCTGGAACGTCGCGGCGTCATCCTTGAGGCCGAGCGCGCCGGGCGCCTTGGCTGCGAGCGGCGCGAAGTAGCGCGCGATGAGGTCGAATTCGCCCGGCAGCTTGCCCTTCCCGGCCACCACAGGCGCTCAGTGACTGGGGCCGCCAGGCCCCATCTCGGCCGGCCGCAATTGCCGTGCAAGCTGATCGAGGATGCCGTTGACGAGTCCGGTCTCCTTCGTGCCGAAGAAGGCATCGCACACGCCGACATATTCGGCGATCACCACGCGCGGCGGCACGTCCTCGCGATGCGCCAGCTCGAACGC
>DATFDU010000330.1:0-13615 GCA_035251915.1 Dongiaceae bacterium
TCCTGCATCTGCCGGTCGCGCTGATCACCGCGTTCCACGTCGTGCGGGCCGTGCTGGTGAACGGCTTTGCCACCTACTATTGGCACGGCCTGACCGCCATCGGCTACCTGCCCGCGCTGGAACGGCTGCTCAATCGATCGAGGAATTCTTGAGGGGAACCGACATGGGCGACAGTGTGACCGGCAACGATCCAGCGGCGGCGACGAGGCTGGCGCAGTTTGCCGCGGGGTTGCGCTATGAAGCCCTGCCCGCCGCCGTCATCGAGCGCGCCACCCACTGCCTGATCGATGCCGTCGGCTGCGCGATCTATGGCGGGCGCTTTCCCTGGTCACGCATCGCGCTGGAGCAGACCAGCCTCGATGTCGGGGCCGGTTTCCTGCCGGTCGCGCGCGCCGAGAGCCCAGGCGCCGTGCGCGAAGCGGCGCTGGTCTGGGGCACGCGCGCTCATGCGTTCGAGCTCGACAGCCTGTGCAAGCCGAGTGCCGGCGTGCATCCCGGCGCGACCGTGGCGCTGCCCGCGCTTGCCCTGGCGCACACCCTCGGCAGCTCCGGGCGCGACCTGCTGACGGCGATCGTCGCGGGCTGCGAGGTCATGTTCCGCATCGGCACCTCGACCTTGCACACGCCGGAGAAACGCGGATTCCACGCGCCCGGCCTCAACGGTCCGTTCGGCGCGGCGATCGCCTGCGGCACCTTGCTCGGTTTCTCGGCGGAGCAGTTCGCCAACGCGCTCGGCATCGCCGGCTCGCTCGGCAGCGGCCTGCTCGCCTTCAGCCGCGCCAGCGGCGGCGGCATGGTCAAGCGCCTGCACATGGGCCGCGCCGGCGAAGGCGGCGTGCTGGCGGCACAGCTCGCCGCGGGCGGGTTCGACGGCCCGGACACCGTGCTCGACGGCAAGCTCGGTTTCCTGCAGGCGGTATGCGACGAGAGCGACCCGGCACTGCTGACCGCCGACCTCGGCACGGTGTGGAAGATCGAGACCCTGTGCCTGAAGCAGTTCGCCTGCCACATCACCGCCCATGCGCCGGTGCATCTGCTGCGCACCCTGATGCAGCGCCACGGCTTCGGCGGCGATGACATCGCAGGCTTGCGCATGGGCGTGAGCGAGAAAGTGCTGTCGCATCACACCGCGCGCAGCCCGTCCGACCTCATGCAGGCGCAATACAGCGTGCCCTATTGCACGGCGATGGGCGCCTATCGCGACCTGCTCGATCCGGACACGGTGGCGGAGGACGTGCTGACCGATCCCGGAATCCGCAGGGTGGCGGCACTGATCGAGATCGAGCCGCGCCGCGACGGCACCACCAAGGGCTGGGGCGTCGACCTGACGGTCACGCTGCGCGACGGGCGCGCATTCGACGAGGCGATCGAGGACTTTCCCGGCTGCCCCGGCATGCCGTTCTCTCCCGACCGGCTGCGCGCCAAGTTCGGCGCGCTGACCAAAGGCGCAGCGACCGCTCCATTGTTCGACGCGCTGAGCAGGATCGAAGCGGTCAAGAACGTGCGGTCGTTGTGGACTCTCGCGAGCTAGGAACGCGCCTCAAGTTTGCGAACGCAGGTGCGCCAGGACCGGCGCGTCGATCGTGCGCGCCTTGAGATCGACACGCTCCTCGAAGTTCTCCGATGCGATGAAGGCGTCGAGCGCTTGCTCGATCGCCTCATCCCATGAACCTGAGACATCGCCGCGGTAGAAGCCCCGCGAGATCATGACGCGTTTCAAGTCGACCAGCACCGCGCCCTCGATCTTCAGCTTTTCCGCGGCCGGGCTCGTTCCGAAATAGAGATTGCGAAGCTCGAGCAGGCGCCGCAGCTCGCCGATCGGCTTGGGATGATCGTCCACGCGCAGATCGACCAGCACGTCGTTCATCCCGCCATAGCCGCCTTTCGGCCGCACGACATAGACGGCCGACGCCTGCTTGCCGCGCTTGTCGCCGCCGGCCGTCTCACCGGCAGCCAGCGCCATTACCAGGCGGCCCGACAGCTCACCCTTCGAGGCACGGAACGCGGCGGCCATCGCATCGACCGTATCCTGGCCGACCAGGATATTGCCCTGGCACGCGAAGCCGTCGCCGACATGATGTCCCGCCCAGGCGTGGCAGCCTGGGCCGGTGTGCGCCGCCGCGCCGCCGCGCGCATCAACCAGGCCGACCTGGCGCAGATCGCGATCGGCATCGTCGGCCAGCAGCTTCGCCAGCGCCTCCCGCGCCGAGAGTCCGTCGCGCATCATCCTGATGCCGTCCGGGCCATATGCGGTGTTGGCGAAGCTCTGGGTTGCCACCGCGCCGGCCCCGGCACTCGCCCATGGCACCACCGCGCCGCAGGCAAGGAACTTGGAGGCAACGGCAATGCCGAGATCACCGGTTGCCAGGTCGGCGGCCACGATCGAGAAGGTTGTTACGATACAATTGCGCGACAGGTTGGTCCCCATGACCTTCCCCCCTTTCCCGCGAACCAATTGACCCGGATGGACTGCGATAGGATTTCGCTCCACCCGATCGATGTTGACTCACCCTACGCTTCTATCAAGACTTATCATCACACGAAAAGATGGGGAGGTTGCTATGCACGCGCACGTCACGCGCCGGCTGTTCATAGCCGGCTCGACCATGTCGGTCGTCATGCTGAGCCGCGCCATCCGTGCCAGCGCTCAGGAACCGATCGAGGAAGTCCGCTGGGCTCTGCCGTCGGTCAAGGACACGATGTTCGTGCCCCGCGCCTGGAGCACCTATGTCGGCGCGATCATGTCGCTGGTGCAGGAAGGACCGCTCGCCTTCGGCGACGATCTCTCGCTGCAGCCGGCGATCTGCGAATCCTGGACGCAGACGGACGACACCAGCTACGTCTACACGCTGCGCAAAGGCGTGACCTTCGGCGACGGCTCGCCGCTCACCGTCGACGACATCGTCGCGTCGTTCCAGTACCACATGAATCCGAAATCCGGGTCACAGCTCGCAGCCTTCTTCAGCTCGGTCGACACCGTCACCCCCAGCAGCGACAGCGAGGTCACGGTGAAGCTGAAATCGCCGAACGTGCAGTTCCAGTACACGCCCGCCCACATGGCGGGATTCATCTTCAGCAAGAAGCAGCTCGAGGAGTTTCCGGAGGACATTGGCTCGCCCGATGCGTTGCCGCTCGGCACCGGTCCCTACAAGCTGGTTGAGTTCGTGCCCGCCGATCGCGCCGTCGTGGAGGCGCGCGATGACTACTGGGGACCGAAGCCGGTCGCCAAGCGGATCGTGTTCTCCTCCATTCCCGACCGGCAGACCCGCCTGCTCGCCGCCCAGAACGGCGATATCGACGGCACCTTCGATCTCGCGATCTCCGACATCGACCAGTGGAAGTCGCTGGGCAACGTCGATGTCATCACCGCCCCGTCGCTCGGCGTCTTCATGCTGACCATGGACCAGTCGGCACCGCCGTTTGACGACATCCACGTGCGCAAGGCGATCTCCTACGCCGTGGACCGCGAGGGCCTGGTGAAGGCGCTTCTGAAAGGCAACGGAGAGGCGGCCACCGCGCTCAACCCACCCGAGATGTGGGCCGGAATCATGTCGGCCGACGAGGCACGCGCCTTCTATGCCACCCTGCCGAGCTATCAGTTCGACCTGGAGAAAGCCAAGGCTGAGTTGGCGCAGTCGAAGCATCCCAATGGCTTCGAGATCTCCGTGCCCGGCAACACGGCCGATCCCTACCAGGTCAACATCCTGCAGAGCGTGGCGCAGAATCTGCAGCAGATCGGCATCACCATGAAGGTCCAGGAGGTCGACGACAACACGTGGCTGTCGGGCTATTTCCGGCACGAGAATCTGGGCATGCAGATCATGGCCTATTACCCGGACTTCGCCGATGCCGCGAACTATCCAGATCTGTTCTACTCGAGCAAGAATGCAGGTCCGGACAAAATGAACGGTTCCAACTTCAAGAACGCCGAGGTCGACAAGGCGCTCGAGGTCGCGAACCAGAAGTCCGATCCGAAGGAGCGTGCCGAAGCGCTGAAGACGGTGTTCAAGATCGTCAACGAAGATGCCGCGCTGGTGCCGATCTTCTGGCCGGCCTCCGCGATGGCGATCAGCAACAAGTACCAGCTGACCGGCTACAGCGCGTTCTGGTACAACATCCCCTGGGCCATCCGAGGCTTCGGCTTGAAAGCTTAGCACCGAAAGGGGCCGCACAGTTGCGGCCCCTTTCTTGCTTCGGCGGCAACTCCGTTCCATAGGGTATGGGTCTGCGCATGGACAAGCTCACGGAAGTGATCGCCCGGCTCGATCGCGTTCAATTCCCATCCGACATCTCGTATCACCACGGCGGCAGGGCGATCGCCACCTCGGTCCGGCCGGCGGTCCGCGATGCGGATGAGAGCTATCAGAGCCGCATCTGGCGCTATGAGCTCGGCGGCGCGGCGACGCAGCTGACCCACGGCCCCAACGGCGACTATTCGCCGCGCTGGTCGCCGGTCGACGACCGCCTCGCTTTCACCTCCGATCGCACGGTGCGCGGCAAGGCCGACCTCTTCATCCTCGACCAGGGCAGCGTGAAGCCCCTGGGACGGATTCCCGGCACGATCGAGGATCTGCGGTGGAGCAGCGATGCGTCCGCCATCGTCGTCCTCGCCGCCGACCGGGGCCTCGATGGCGGCGCGACCAACGGTGCCGTGCGCATCTGGTGGGACGGAACCGAGGACCCCGCCGTCACAAATCCGACCGATGCACACCGGCGCCTGTTCAAGGTGTCGGTCGCCGACGGCAAGACCGTCGAGGTCGGGCCGCGCGATGCGACCGTGTGGGAGTTCGACCTGTTCGGCGACAATGGAGCAATGGCGCTCATCTCCGCCGACGCCAGCGAGCGCGGCTGGTACCATTCCAAGGTCGCGCAGATCGACTTCGCGACCCGCAACGTCAAGGTGCTGCACGAATCGCCATGGCAGCTGCAAGGCCCGGTCGCTTCGCCGTCGCGCAAGCGCGTCGCGTTCCTGGAAGGCTGGTCGAGCGACCGCGGCCTGGTGGCCGGCGAGATGCGGATCCTCGATCTCGCCACCGGCAAGGTCACGTCGCTTGCGCCATCAGAGCAATCCAACATCACGTCGCTCGCTTGGCGCGACGAGGAGAGCCTGTGGTTTGCCGGCTGGTCGCGCCTCGGCTCCACCTACGGTGTGGCACGACTCGACGGCAGCTTCGAATGGACCCGGCGCGAGGACGCTGTCATCGGCCCCAACAGCTTCCTCGCTGCCATCTCGCCCGCGCCCGACCACAAGGGTTTTGCCGCTATCCGCGAAGCCATCGGCGCGCCGCCTGAGATCGTGTTCAACGTTTCGCCCAACGCGAACTGGTCGCCGGTCACCGCACTGAACAATGCGATCATGGCGGACTATGCCGACTACCCGGAGGTGCGCGAGGTGCAGTGGAAGGGCAAGGACGGCTTGGCGCTCGAGGCGCTGATCCTGCTGCCCAAGGACCGCAAGCCCGGCCCGCTGCCGACCATCGTCGACATCCATGGCGGGCCGACCTGGTCGGCCAAGCATGCGTTCAATCCCGGCTTCGCGCTGCACCAAGCGGCGGCCGGATATGCGGTGTTCCTGCCGAACTATCGCGGCAACGCCGGCTGGGGTCAGCCCTACTCGCGGCTCAATATCGGCGATCCCGGCGGCGCGGAATGGGACGACATCATGGCCGGCATCGATTATTGCATCGCCGCAGGCTTCGCCGACGCCGACCGGCTCGGCGTCACCGGCGCCAGCTACGGCGGCTACATGACGGCCTGGGCGGTCGCGCGCACCAACCGCTTCAAGGCCGCGGTGATGGTCTCCGGCATCTGCAACCAGTGGAGCTGCCACTATTCCTGCAACCACGATTTCGGCGAGTTCATCGTCGGCGGGCCGCTCAAGGAGGAGACGTACCGGCAGCTCGCCATCGACCGCTCCCCTTTGTTCCGGCTCGACCAGCCGACGACCCCGACCCTGATCGTGCATGGCGAGTTGGATCGCTGTACGCCGCTGGGCCAGGGGCAGGAATTCTACAGCGCCCTGCTCGAACGCGGCGTGCCGGCCGAGCTGGTGGTCTATCCGCGCGAAGGACACGGCTTCCAGGAGCGCGCCCACCGCCTCGACAAGGCACGGCGCGTCACCGCCTGGTTCGATCGCTATGTGAAGGCGGCGCGATGATCCGCTCGGGCGTCGCGCGGCTGATCCTGATGCGGCTCGCCGTCGCGGTGCCCTTGCTGCTGATCATCTCGTTCGGCATCTTCTCGCTGGTGCACGTGGCGCCCGGCGATCCGGTCCGCGCGCTGCTCGGCACACGGCCATCCGACCCGGAGACCCTCGCCAACCTGCGCGCGCGCTATCACCTCGACGATCCCTTCATCGTGCAATACGGCAAGTGGCTGGGGCAGGTCGTGCAGGGCGATCTCGGCCGCTCGATCAGTGGCAACCGGCTGGTCCTCAGCTCTATCAAGGAGCGCGCCGGTGTCACCATCTATCTCTGTGGAGTGAGCACAGTGATCGTGCTGGCTGCGGGAATCCTGCTCGGCATGCTGGCGGCCTTCAAGCGCGGCGGTCGACTGGACCGGTTCGTCGTGATGTTCGGCGTCCTCGGCATATCATCCCCCGCCTTCGTGACCGGAATCTTCCTGCTCTACGTGTTCGGTGTCGTGCTGGGGTGGTTTCCCACCTTCGGCGCCGGGCGCGGCTTCCTCGACCGCTTCTGGCACCTGACCCTGCCGTCCCTTGCGCTCGCGCTGTCGATCATGGCGATCGTGGTGAAGATCACGCGCGCCTCGATGATCGAGGTGATGGACCGCGACTATGTCACCTTTGCCCGCGCCCGCGGCATGAGCATGACGCGCATCACCTTCGCCTACATCCTGCGCAATGCCCTGATCCCGGTGGTGACGGCAGGCGGCATCATCGTCATCGGGTTCCTGGCCAACGCGATCTACGTCGAGGTGACCTTCGCGATTCCCGGGCTCGGCTCCCTGATCGTCGATGCGGTGCAAAAGCGCGACATCCCGCTAATCCAGGGCACGACGCTGGTCTTCGCCGTGTTCGTGGTGGCGATCAACCTGCTGGTCGACGTGATCTATACGCTGATCGACCCGCGTATCCGCTTCGGCGCGGTGCAGTCATGAGCCTGCACGTCGACGAAACCAGGCTCGCGGGCCGGGCGCCGCGCATGACGATCTCGATCGGGATCGCGATCTGCTTCGGCATCATGGCGGTGGTCATCGTTTGCGCCCTGTTCGGCAGCAGCGTCGCGCCGGACTCGCCCTTCACCCAGCGGCTGGAGGTCGGCGACACGCCGCCCTCGGCCGAGTTCCTGGCCGGCACCGACCTGCTCGGGCGCGATGTGCTCTCCCGCGTCATCTATGGCGCCTGGACCGCACTGGTCGGGCCGATCATCGTTGCCGTCGGCGCCTGGATCATTGCCACCGTGCTCGGGCTGGTGTCCGGCTATCTCGGCGGGATGGTGGATTCCGCGATCATGCGCTGGGTCGACTTCATGCTGGCGCTGCCCGCGCCGCTGATCGCCATCGTGGTGGTGGGCGTGGTCGGCGGCGGATACTGGACGGCAGTGATGGTCCTCATCATCCTGTTCACCGCGCCCGACACCCGCATCGTGCGCAGCGCCGTGCTGGAGCAGCGGCCGCAGCCGTACATCGACGCCGCGCGCGCCCTCGGCATCTCCAAGACCCGCATCCTGTTCGTCCACATCCTGCCCAACGTGCTGCCCATCATCCTCGCCTACGTGGTATTGGACTTCGCCTTCGCGCTGGTCAATCTGGCCGGCCTTTCCTTTCTCGGCCTCGGCGTCGAGCCCGGCACGCCCGACTGGGGCCGCATGCTGTTCGAGAACCGCACCATCCTGTTCACCAACCCGGTTGCGCTGCTGCTGCCGGCCGCCATGGTCATCCTGACCGCGGTCAGCATGAACCTGATCGGCGACTGGCTGTTCGAGCGGCTGACGCGATGATGGCGGACAGCAGGGCCGTGCCGCTGCTGACGGTGCGCAATCTCGCCATTTCCGCTTTGGGGCTCGCCATCACCACCGGCACCGATCTTGAGATCGGCCGCGGCGAGACCGTCGCCATCGTCGGCGAATCAGGCTCCGGCAAGTCGCTGACCGCCAAGGCGATCGCGCGTCTGCTGCCGCCAGGCGTGTCGGCGACGGGCACCATCCTGTATGACGGCATCGATCTGATGAGCCTGCCTGAGCGCGATATGCGCCAGATCCGCGGCCGCCGGTTGTCGATGATGCTGCAGGACCCCTTCACGATGCTGAACCCGCTGATCAAGTCGGGCCGGCATATCGAGGAGGTGCTCCGCGAGCGGCCGGAGTTCCGCGGCCGCGCCGCGCTGAAGGCGGAGGTCGCACGCCGGCTCGGCGAGGTCGGCATCACCGATCCGGACGTCGCCGAACGCATGCCCTTCCAGCTTTCCGGCGGCATGAGCCAGCGCGTGGCGCTCGCCGCCGCGCTGGCGAGCGATCCGGAGCTGCTGATCGCCGACGAGCCGTCGACCGCCCTCGACGTCACCACCCAGGCGGAGATCATCAAGCTGTTGAAGCGCGTGCAGCAGGCGCGCGGCATGAGCCTCATCCTCATCACGCACAATCTCCGCCTCGCCTTCTCCACCTGCGACCGCATCTATGTGCTCTATGCCGGTTCGCTGCTGGAGATGGGATCGGCGCGCGCGGTCGAGGAAGATCCGTTCCACCCATACACGCTCGGCCTGCTGCTGTCGGAGCCGCCGGTCGACAAGCGCGTGCCGAAGCTGATCGCCATCCGCGGCAAGGTGCCCAGCGCCGATGCGGTGATCGGCCGCTGCAGCTTCGCCGATCGCTGCGACTGGGTGAAGGAGGCCTGCCGCGCCGCGACTCCGCCGCTGGCGGAGCTGGCGCCCGGCCGGCTCGCCGCCTGCATCCGCCGCACCGAGATCGCACCGGAGATGCGTGCGTTGCGCGGTGCGGTGCTCGACCATGCCGCACAGGCTCCGATGCCCGAAGCGGCGACACGGCCGATTGTGCATGCCGCGGCAGTGGCGAAGGATTTCGCCGGCCGCCAGGGCCGCATCGTGCAAGCCTTGAAGGGCGTGACCATCGAGATCGGACCAGGCGAAAGTGTCGGATTGGTGGGCGAATCCGGCTCCGGCAAGACGACGCTGGGCCGGACGCTGGTCGGGCTGGAGACGCCGACGCGTGGCAGGATCGAGATCGCCGGAATCGATGCGTCCGACTTTGCGGCCATGAGCAACAACGATCGCGCAGCGACGCGCCGCACCATCCAGATGGTGTTCCAGGATCCTTACTCCACGCTCAACCCCCGCCATTCCGTGCGCCGCAGCCTCAGCGAGGCGATCGGCACCATCGGCCGGTTCAGCGCGTCCGAGATCGACGCGCGGGTTGCCGAACTGCTGCGCGAGGTCGGCCTGCCGGAGCATTATGCCGGCCGGAGGCCATCTTCCCTCTCAGGCGGCGAGCGCCAGCGCGTAGCGATCGCGCGGGCGTTGTCGGTCAAGCCGAGAGTCCTGGTCTGCGACGAGCCGGTCTCCGCGCTCGACGTCTCGGTCCAGGCCCAGATTCTGAACCTCTTCAAGCGGCTGCAAGCGGAACTCGGGCTGTCCTACCTGTTCATCACCCACGATCTGGCGGTGGTCCGGCAGGTGGCCGAGCGCATCTATGTGCTCTACCTCGGTGAGATCGTGGAGCATGGTCCAGTCGAAACGGTCATCAGCCGGCCGCAGCATGCTTATACCCGGCGGCTGATCGACTCGATTCCACGCTGACTCGGGATTCGAATGACGCCAAGTGTTTGAAGTTATCATCAAAAACAGGAATCTATCTGGCCTTGCGCCATTCCGATTGACATTTGGTATTTTGTATACCAGACTGCTTTCGAAAGAGGGGAGCTGTCGTCCGCCCCTTGCAACTCAGTTTACGATGGTGCTGCTTCGAACGGGAGGATCCGATGAGAGTCGGACAAATCTTAAAAACGAAAGGCACGAGAATTGTCACGATCCGGCCGCGCGAGACCGTGGCGGCGGCGGCGAAGCTGATGGTGACGGAGAATATCGGCGCCGTGGTCGTGACCGATGTGGTTCACACCGAGGGCACCATGGTCCTCGGCCTGCTCTCAGAACGAGACATCATGCGCGCCCTGGTGGCAGGCGGCCAGGACGTCATGAGGCTGCCGGTCGAGAAAGTGATGAGCAAGAAGCTCATTTCATGCGGGCCCAATGACGATCTGGCGGACGTGATCGAGAAAATGGACCGGCATGCCATTCGTCATCTTCCGGTACTTGACGAGCATACGTTGGTCGGCGTCCTCAGCGTTCGCGACGTGATACGAGTGTTGCGCGGAGCCGTTGCAGAGAGCGAGACCGTCGCGCCGGCAGCATAGGATCGCGGCTTCCCTGGCTGTGCCCTTCAGCTGACCGCGCGGCCGGTCAAATGCCGCCTCTCTGCGTGTCGCTATGCAGCCTGCAATGCGCAAGGCGTGGCGTTGACATACCGGATCGCATACCGTATTTCGTGCGCCAGCTCAGCGCCCTCGTTCGGCCATGAATCACCCTGTGTAGCGGCCGAAGGCGAGCAACAAACACGATGAGCCGAGGAAGATTGGGATCTTCCTCCTTCCTCAAAGAGCGAGACAACGATGGCGACCGGTGAAAAGCTTCGTGCAGGTTCGGCGGCGTCCAGGTCAAAGGCCGGCGAGCCGGGGGAGACCCACATGCGGCTCAACATCGCCCCCATTCAGGTCAATACCAGCCTGCGCGATCTCGCGTACGATGCCATCAAGAAGGCGATCACCGAGATGGACATCTACGGCCACGCCAACGAGGTCCGGCTCGACGAGCGGCAGCTGTCGGAAGATCTGGGCGTCAGCCGTACGCCCATCCGCGAGGCCCTGACCATCCTCGAGCTGGAGGGATTCGTTCGCGCCGTGCCGCGCCGCGGCATCTTCGTCATCCGCAAGTCCAAAGCGGAGATCATCGAGATGATCACCGTGTGGGCCGCGCTCGAGAGCATGGCGGCGCGCCTTGCCGCTCAGCGCGCCACCAGCAAGGAGCTGCGCGCCCTGCGCCACATCTTCGATCAGTTCGAAGGTGAGTCGCCCGAGGAGCACATGCACGAATACTCCGAGGCGAACATTGCCTTCCACCAGACCATCATCAAGCTGAGCAAGTGCCCGCTGATCGCCGAGATGACGGGAAATCTCTTCATCCACGTGCGCGCGATCCGCAACGTGTCCCTGCGACAGGAACATCGCGCGGAGCGCTCGATCAGGGATCACAAGCGGATCATCGACGCGCTCGAGGCACGCGATCCCGACCTCGCCGAACGCCTCGACCGCGAGCATACCCTGGGCCTCGCGGCCCATGTCGAGAAGCACGGCATTTTTGCCACCTGAGATCTGCCCGCGCTTAGGCAAGCCTCCCCGACCTTCCACCCAATCTCTGCACGCCCCTCGCGCATGCGCGCGCGTGCCATAGGCGGCGTGCGCCATGCCGTCCCCCAAACACCCTTGACAGGGTCGCCTTCTGGCATGCCATATACCACATACCGAGTTTCGCCAGGATGGCGCGAGCTGCGGGCGGGCGCCCCTAATCCGCCCCGGCATGCGCGCCTGGAAGAAAACAACGCAGCAGCCTGATTCCGTTGCTGCGAAAAATGAGCAAGGGAGGAAGCAATGGCTGAAGCCGCTGTGAAGCAGAGTTCGACCGGGAATCGGGCGGCCCATCGGCAGCATGATCTCGTGCGCAGCGTCCTCGAGCGGGTCAAGACCGAGGGCCGAACCAGCCTGACCGCGCCTGAAGGCAAGCTGCTGTGCGAAGCCTATGGAATACCGGTGCCGAAGGAAGGCGTGGCGAAATCGGCGTCCGAAGCCGCATCCCTCGCCGCCGCCATGGGCTACCCGGTTGTCCTGAAGATCGTCTCCCCCGACATCCTGCACAAGACCGAAGCCGGTGGCGTGCTGGTCGGCCTGAAGAGCGAGGCGGACGTGACCAGGGGTCACGCAACGATTCTGGAGAACGCACGCCGCTACAAGCCGGATGCGAAGATCGAGGGCGTCCAGGTGCAGCAGATGCTGACCGGCGGACAAGAGGTCATCGTCGGCGCCGTCACCGACGGCAGCTTCGGCAAGCTGGTTGCCTTCGGCCTCGGCGGGATCCTGGTCGAAGTCCTGAAAGACATCACCTTCCGCCTCGCGCCGGTCACGCACGAGGACGCGCTCTCCATGCTAGACAGCATCCAGGCGGCCGAGATCCTGAAAGGGGTGCGCGGCAGCGATCCGGTCGACCGCGCGGCGGTCGCCGACATCATCCAGAAGGTCAGCGAGCTGGTGAGCGACTTCCCCGACATCGTCGAGATGGACCTCAATCCGATCTTCGCGAAGTCGGACGGCGCGATCGCTGCCGACGTTCGCATCGTCGTCGACTTTTCGCCCAAGCCGGAGCGCTACCGGCCGACCCAGGACCAGATCGTGGCGCAGATGAACCGGATCATGAAGCCGGACGCGCTGGCGGTGATCGGCGCCTCGTCCGAGGACGGCAAGATCGGCAACTCCGTGATGAAGAACCTGATCAACGGCGGCTACAAGGGCACGATCTATCCGATCCACCCGAAGGCCGACGAGATCATGGGGATCAAGGCCTACAAGTCGGTCAAGGACGTGCCCGGCGCGATCGACGTGGCGGTGTTCGCGATCCCAGCGAAGTTCGTCGCCCAGGCGCTGATCGAATGCGGCGAAAAGAAGATCGCCGGCGCGGTGCTGATCCCGTCGGGCTTTGCCGAGACCGGCAACCACGAGGGCCAGGCGGAGCTTCAGGCGATCGGCCGGAAATACGGCATCCGCCTGATGGGACCGAACATCTACGGCTTCTACTACACGCACAAGAACCTGTGCGCGACCTTCTGCACGGCCTACGACGTGAAGGGCCATGCCGCCCTGTCCTCGCAGTCCGGCGGCATCGGCATGGCCATCATCGGCTTCAGCCGCTCAGCCAAGATGGGCGTCTCGGCCATCGTCGGCCTCGGCAACAAGTCAGACATCGACGAGGACGACCTTCTCACCTTCTTCGAGCAGGACGACAACACGCAGGTCATCGCCCAGCATTGTGAGGATCTGAAGGACGGCCGCGCCTTCGCCGAGGCGGCGAAGCGCGTCTCCAAGAAGAAGCCGGTGATCGTGCTCAAGGCCGGACGCACCTCGGCCGGCGCCAAGGCGGCGAGCTCCCATACCGGGGCCCTGGCCGGCAATGACAAGATCTACGAGGACGTCCTCAAGCAGTCCGGGGTCATCCGGGCCCGCTCGTTGCGCGATCTGCTCGACTTCGCGCGCGGCGTGCCGGTGCTGCCGACCCCGAAGGGCGAAAATGTCGTCATCATCACCGGCGCCGGCGGCTCCGGCGTGCTGCTGTCGGATTCGTGCGTCGACAACGGCCTCAAGCTGATGGCGATGCCGGACGATCTCGACGCCGCCTTCCGCAAGTTCATCCCGCCGTTCGGCGCGGCCGGCAACCCGGTCGACATCACCGGCGGCGAGCCGCCGGCCACCTATCGCAACACGGTCAAGCTCGGTCTCGAGGATTCCCGCATCCATTCGCTCATTCTCGGCTACTGGCACA
>DATFDU010000331.1:0-9237 GCA_035251915.1 Dongiaceae bacterium
CAGCTTTCGCAACGTGTTTAGCTCATTCGTGGCATGCCATACTCCGAGAAGCAGCGTTCGCTCGGCTAATGGAATTCGCTCCAGTGTACGCTCATCAAAACGTACCTTTTCGCCGGTAAGCGATCGATTGCGCCTCCTACGTTTTGAGTTGCGACGCTTCTCTTGAGTCTGCTTTGCGTGCTTCATTTTTGACGGTGCTTCCCGAAATGTTTGGGAAAGATCGCGGCGAGATGCGCTTCGCACACGGCGCGGCCGATCTTGGGCTGATAGCGCTCAGGGTCGAGCGCCCAGTCGAGCCATAGGCCTTCGAGCAGGAAGGTGATGCCGAGCGCGGCGACGTCGGGCTTGATGTCGTAGCCGCCCTCCTTGATCAGCGCGGCGCAGGCGGATTTGACGGTCGCGAAAAACGCGGCCTCGCGCGTGTCGCACAGCGGGCGGTAGGTGGGATTGGTGATCGCCTCCTGCCGGAACGCAAGCCACGCAATCAAAGAACGATCGTCGTGGCCCTTGCGCTTCACATCATGTTCGATCAAGGCCCAAAGCCGCGCGGCAGGCCCATCGGCACTTGCAACCGCGGCCTGCCAGCTCGCGCGATAGGCGTCGGCGAGGTGCTTCAGCACCTCGTGCAGCAGCTTGTCCTTGCGGTCGAAATGCAGGTTCACCATGCCGCGCGCGAGGCCGGAATACTCCACCAGGCGCGACACCGACAGGCCCGAGAAGCCGTGCCGCCCGATCGCCTCGATCGCCGCGTCGATCAGCTTGGCGCGGAAATAGGCCTTGGCTTCGCCGCGGCTGCGCGGCCGTTCGACTGGTTCCTTTGCTGCTGCCCTCATGCTGCCCGCGTCGCTCGAGTCGCGTTCCATGGTTCCGCCGGTTTTCTGTCCTGTCGCCGCGGTCTTGACAATGCTCAATTCTATGAACGATCATTCATCAAACGCAAGACGGCAGACAATGGCCGCAAAATGGCTGCAGCGACCGCCGGCGCGCCGGCGACAAAGGGAGGCATGAATGAAGATCAAGACGGCATTACAGGGTGTTATCGCGGGCATGGCGCTGCTCGCCGCCGCGAGCGGAGCGGATGCGCAGGAGCGCCAGCTCTTCATCTACAACTGGTCCGACTATATCGACATGTCGGTGGTGGAGGAGTTCGAGAAGGAGTTCGGGGTCAAGGTCACCTACGACCTGTTCGACAGCTATGAGACCATGGATGCGCGGGTGCAGGCGGGCTCTTCCGGCTACGACATCATCTTCCCCGGCCGGCAGGTCGTGCAGCATCACGTAGCGCAGGGCATCTATCTGCCGCTCGACAAGTCGAAGCTGACCAACCTCGGCAACATCGATCCGAAGTTCCTGGAGATCCTGCAGGTCGCGGACCCGGGCAACAAATATGCCGTGCCCTACATGTTCTGGACCAACGGCTTCGTCTACGACGCCAAGAAGATCAAGGCGATCGATCCCAACGCGCCGGTCGATTCCTGGGCCATGATGTTCGACCCCGAGGTGCTCGCCAAGTTCTCGTCCTGCGGCGTCTCGATCCTGGACTCGCCCGAGGACGTGATCGACCTGGCGCAGAACTATCTGCACCTGCATCCGGGCAAGAGCGATCCCAAGGAGGTCAAGCAGGCGGCCGACCTGGTCGCCAAGCTGCAGCCGCACATCGCGCAGTTCGATTCGACCGGCACCATCGGCGCGCTGGCCGACGGCAGCCGCTGCCTGGCGATGACCTGGTCCGGCGACTATGCCCAGGCCGCCGCTCGTGCGGAAGAAGCAGGATCCGACGTCGAACTGCATTATTCGGCGCCGAAGGAAGGCGTGAACATCGACTATGACACCATGGCGATCCTGAAGGACGCCAAGAATGTCGAAGAGGCGCACCAGTTCATCAACTTCATGATGCGCCCGGAGATCATCGCCAGGGTGACGAACACGATCGGCTACGCCAACGCCAACAAGGCCGCGACGCCGCTGGTCGACGAGGCGATCCGCAACGACCCGGCCATGTATCCGCAGCCAGAGAACCTGAAGAACTCCTACGTCACCGATCTGCGCACGCCGGAGGAGGCTCGCCTCATCGTGCGCGAGTTCACGCGCGCGAAGACCGGCGGATAAGACACGCTCCTCGCTCTTTCCGTCATGGTCGTGCTTGGACCGTCGGCGTAGGCCGACATTCGTCGGCGGACCATCCACGAGTTTGCTTGCAATCACTCGGTTCTGCGCTTGGAAACTCGTGGATGGTCGGACCAAGTCCGACCATGACGATTATTGTAAGTCTACTAGGAGTACCGATGACACTCACCAATCTCGACGACGACATGCGGATCGAGCGGCTGGAGGATCTCGACCGCCGGCATCTCATCCATCCCTGGACCGACCTCGGCGCCGTCCGCGCGCAGAAGCCGCTGATCATCGACCGCGCCCACGGCGTGCATGTCTATGACATCGAGGGCAAGCGCATGATCGACGGCATGGGCGGCATGTGGTGCGTCAATGTCGGGTATGGCCGCGACGAGATCGCCGACGCGATGGCGGCGCAGGCCAAGCGCATGTGCTACTACTCGCCCTTCACCAAGAACTCGACCGAGCCGGCGATCGAGTTCGCCCATCGCATCGCGAAATATACGCCGGGCGACCTCAACCGCGTGTTCTTCACCACCGGCGGCTCGACCGCGGTCGATTCGGCGATCCGCTTCATCCACTTCTATTTCAACTTCCTGGGCGAGAAGACCCGGCGCCACATCATCTCGCGCGCCGATGCCTATCACGGCAGCACGTACCTGACCGCCACCATCTCCGGCAAGCCGGGCGACAAGCCCAACATGCGCTTCGCCACCGACATCGTGCATCACCTGCCGTCGCCCAATCCCTATCGCCGGCCGGCCGGCATGAGCGTCGAGCAGTTCGGCGACCAGTGCGTCGCCGATCTCGAGGCCAAGATCCGGGAGCTTGGGCCGGAGAATGTCGCCTGCTTTGTGGCGGAGCCGCTGCTGGCGTCCGGCGGCGTGATCGTGCCGCCGCCCGGTTATCAGCGCCGCACCTGGGAGGTGTGCCGGAAATACGGCGTGCTCCATGTGTCCGACGAGGTGGTGACCGGCTTCGGCCGCCTCGGCCACGTGTTCGCGTCGGAGCCGGTGTTCGACATCGTCCCGGATGTCATCACGTCGGCGAAGGGATTGACGTCGGGCTACGTGCCGCTGGGCGCCTTCATCGTGTCCGACGCGCTCTATACCCGCCTGCTGGACCAGGCGGGCGAGGGTCAGATGTTCGCCAACGGCTTCACCTACTCCTCGCATCCGGTCGCCTGCGCCGCGGGCCTTGCCGCGCTCGACATCCTGGAGCGCGAGGAAATCTGCGGCCATGTGCGCGAATGGGGACCGTATTTCCGCGACCAGCTCGGCACGCTCGGCGACCTCGACCTGGTCGGCGACGTGCGCGGCAGCCATTTCATGGTGTGCGTGGAATGCGTGGCGGACAAGAAGGAGAAGACGCCCTGCCCGTCGGAATGGAGCGTCGCCAAGCGCGTGTTCGAGCGCTGCCGCGAGCGCGGCCTGATGATCCGCCCGCTCGGCAACTGGATCGTGCTCTCCCCGCCGCTCACCATCACGAAGGCGGAGATCGACGAAAGCGTCGCCGCCCTGCGCGGTGCCATCCGCGACGTGCAGGACGACCTGACGCGGGAAGGGTTGTGGCGGTCGTGATCCGGGTCCATAGACCCCACCATCGCGGAAGGGTCGCATAGATCCGGGTCGCGCTGCGCTTGCTCGGCATGACAAGTTGGTGTGAGCCCTCCGTCGCACTTCCAGCCGGCCCTCAAGCGTGCTAAAGGCCGTTTCCGATCCGAAAGGGAGCGGTCATGCGCGGTTTGCTGATTGCCGTCATTCTCACGCTTGGCCTCGGCGCGGCGGCCTGGGCCACCGAGTATTTCTCGGCGATCGCCGACCTGCCGGTGGCCGATGGCCTCACCGAGCAGAAGGACAAGTCGACGGTGTTCGACGCGCCTTTGGGCCGCATCGTCACGGCCTACGCAGCCGGCACGGTCGATGCGGACGACGTGCTCGATTTCTACGATGACGCCCTGCCGCCGCTCGGCTGGGAAAAGACCGGCGAGGGCACCTTCCATCGCAAGGCCGAGACCTTGAAGATCGATGTCCTGGGCGGGCAGGGCGGATCGCCTGTCAATGTCTCCTTCACCCTCAGCGCCGAAAGCCAGCCGCAATGAGCTACGAAACCATCCTCCTCGAGAAGCGCGAGCGCGTCGGCCTCGTCACCCTCAACCGCCCGAAGGCGCTCAATGCCCTCTGCGCGCAGCTGATCGCCGAGCTGGAGCGGGCGCTGAACGATCTGGAGAGCGACGCCAACATCGGCGCCATCGTGGTGACAGGCAGCGAGCGCGCCTTCGCCGCCGGCGCCGACATCAAGGAAATGAAGGACCGCACCTTCATCGACGTCTTCACCAGCGACTTCATCACCAAGGGCTGGGAGCGGCTGGCGCAGTGCCGAAAGCCCACCATCGCCGCCGTTTCGGGCTTCGCCCTAGGGGGCGGCTGCGAGATCGCCATGATGTGCGACCTCATCATCGCGGCGGAGACCGCCAAGTTCGGCCAGCCCGAGATCACCCTCGGCACCATCCCGGGCGCCGGCGGCACCCAGCGGCTCGCCCGCGCCGTCGGCAAGGCCAAGGCCATGGACCTTGTGCTGACCGGCCGCATGATGGACGCCGCCGAGGCGGAGCGCAGCGGCCTGGTCGCCCGCGTGGTACCAGCCGACAAGCTGCTGGAGGAAGCGCTGGCGGTCGCCGCCAAGATCGCCTCCTTCTCGCTGCCGACGGTGATGATCGCCAAGGAGGCGGTGAACCAGGCGTTCGAGACCGGCCTCGCCGAGGGGCTGAAGTTCGAGCGCCGGGTGTTCCATGCCACCTTCGGCACCGAGGACCAGAAGGAAGGCATGGCCGCCTTTGCCGAGAAACGGCCGCCCCAGTTCAAGCACCGCTAGCTCGAATCGCTGAAACGGCTGTTCCCTCAGGGCGTTAACCAAGTAACCAGTTGGTAAGGCTGACCCAGCGATACTAAGGGACCAACAGCCGGAGAACGGGCGGCCCCTTGCGACAAGGGCCCCACTGAGCCATGTCCTCAGCCACCCTGACCAGCGCGCCTGCCGGGCGTATCAAACTGAGCAATCTCTCCGTGATGATCGACGGGCGTCAGCACGAGATCGTCAACATGAACATCGTCGATGTGCTGGTCGCCGGCGCACCGGACTGGATCGCGCCCCGGCAGAAGATCGAGTTCTCCTTCGTGCTGTCGCTCGACGGCAAGCAGCGTGCGCTGCCGACCTACGGCGTGGTGGTGGGCAATGACAAGAACGGGCTCGAAGTGCGCTACAACGCCCCGGCCCTGCGCTGGCGCGACATCCTGGCGCGGCTGATCACCGAAGACGCGCGCAGCTCCGCCAAGAAAGCATAGGAAAGACCCGGCCGAGGCCGGGTCTTGAGTGATCGAGGGCTTCCCTGCGTTAGAAGTCCATGTCTCCCATGCCGCCCGCTGGCGTTGCGGGGGCTGCCTCTTTTTTCGGTTTCTCCGCCACCAGGGCTTCGGTGGTGATAAGCAGGCCGGCCACCGAGGCGGCATCCTGCAGGGCAGTGCGCACGACCTTGGCGGGGTCGATCACGCCCGCTTTGACCATGTCCTGATACTCGCCGCTCTGGGCGTTGAAGCCCCAGCTGTAGTCGTTCTTCTCGAGCAGCTTGCCGACTACGACGGACCCGTCTTCCCCGGCATTGATCGCGATCTGCCGGGCGGGAATCTGCAGCGCCCGGCGGACGATATCGATGCCGGCCTTCTGATCGTCATTCTCTGGCTGAAGCTTGTCGAGCCCCTTGATGGCCCGCAGCAGCGCGACGCCGCCACCAGGAAGGATGCCTTCCTCGACCGCCGCGCGGGTCGCATGCATCGCATCATCGACGCGATCCTTGCGTTCCTTCACCTCGACCTCGGTTGCGCCACCGACGCGGATCACGGCAACGCCGCCGGCGAGCTTGGCGAGTCTCTCCTGCAGCTTCTCTCGGTCGTAGTCCGACGTGGTCTCATCGATCTGCACCTTGATCTGCTGCACGCGGGCCTGGATGTCCTGCTTCTTGCCGGCGCCGTCGATGATGGTGGTGTTCTCCTTCTCGACCATCACCTTCTTGGCCTTGCCCAGCATGTCGAGCGTGACGTTCTCCAGCTTGATGCCGAGGTCTTCGCTGATGACCGTGCCGCCGCTGAGGATGGCGATATCCTCCAGCATGGCCTTGCGCCGATCGCCGAAGCCGGGCGCCTTCACCGCCGCGACCTTGAGCCCGCCGCGCAGCTTGTTGACCACCAGCGTCGCCAGCGCTTCGCCCTCGACATCCTCCGCGATGATGAGCAGCGGCTTGCCGGATTGAACGACGGACTCGAGCAGCGGCAGCATCGATTGCAAGCCGGTGAGCTTCTTCTCATGCACGAGGATGTAGGGGTCCTCGAGCTCGACCCGCATCTTCTCGGGATCGGTGATGAAGTAAGGCGAGACATAGCCGCGGTCGAACTGCATGCCTTCGACCACCTCAAGCTCGGTCTCCAGCGACTTCGCCTCTTCGACGGTGATCACGCCTTCGTTGCCGACCTTTTGCATGGCCTGCGCCAGGAAGCGGCCGATCTCCTTGTCGCCGTTGGCAGAGATGGTGCCGATCTGCGCGATCTCGTCGTTGCTGGTGACCTTCTTGGCGTGCTTCTCGAGATCCGTCACCACCGCATCGACCGCGAGGTCGACGCCGCGCTTGAGATCCATCGGGTTCATGCCGGCGGCAACCGCCTTGGCGCCCTCCTTGACGACGGCGTGGGCCAGGATGGTTGCGGTGGTGGTTCCGTCTCCGGCAATGTCCGAGGTCTTGGACGCGACCTCGCGCACCAACTGCGCGCCCATGTTCTCGAACTTGTCGGCGAGCTCGATCTCCTTGGCGACGGTCACGCCGTCCTTGGTGATGCGCGGCGCGCCGAAGCTTTTGTCGATCACGACATTGCGGCCCTTGGGACCCAGGGTCACCTTGACCGCGTTGGCGAGAATGTCGACCCCGCGCAGCATCTTGTCGCGCGCGTCGGTCGAGAATTTGACCTCTTTTGCAGCCATTGTACGATCTCCTTGCGCTTGGGCTCTGCTCCGTCAGGCGGCCTTCCTGGCGGCCTTGGCGGATTCGACGATGCCCAGAATGTCGCTTTCCTTCATGATGAGGAGGTCCTCACCGTCGATCTTGACCTCGGTGCCGGACCATTTGCCGAACAGCACCTCGTCGCCGGCCTTCACGTCCAGGGGCACAAGCTTGCCGTCCTCGGTGCGGCTGCCGGCGCCGACGGCGATGACCTCGCCGCGCTGCGGCTTCTCCTTGGCGGTGTCCGGAATGATGATGCCGCCGGCCGTCTTCTCGTCGGCGTCAATGCGGCGGACGAGAACGCGGTCGTGCAATGGGCGGAATGACATGCAGTCCCTCCATGGTTCGAACTGAAAGCTGAGAACCCCCAGCCCTCGGGAGAACCGGCCGGAGGCGGCAAACCAGATGGGAAGCATCCTGTTAGCCGTCAAGATGGGTGAGTGACAAAAATTGGGCTACCGACTCTTGACAGCCCAAGGGTGGCACCTACATCGAAAAAGTCGCCGGCCGCCCCATGCGGGGCCGGCATGTCCGGGGAGCGTCAGGAGCCCTGGCGGACCCCCGTATCCATGTTGCTCATTTGGAGGATGTGGCTATGAGGACGAACCTCAATTTCTCGCCCCTGTTCAGGTCGACCATCGGCTTCGACCGGGTCTTCGACCTTCTGGAAAATGCCAGCCGGACCCAGAGTTTCGAGAGCTGGCCGCCCTACGACATCGTGCGCACCTCGGAGGATTCCTACCGCATCACCATGGCGGTGGCGGGATTCGCGGAGTCGGAGCTCAACATCACCCATCAGCCCAACCTGCTGATCGTGGCCGGCGACAAGCCCGAAGCCGAGGGCGACTATCTGCATCGCGGGATTCCCGGCACGTCGTTCGAGCGGCGGTTCGAGCTGGCCGATCACGTCAAGGTCGCCCATGCCGATCTGCAGAACGGCCTGCTGACGATCGCGCTGGTGCGCGAAGTGCCCGAGGAGATGAAGCCGCGCAAGATCTCGATCAAGGCGGGCGATGTCGCGGACGATTCGAAGCGCATCCGAGACAGCAAGCAGGCGGCCTAGCGAACGTAGGCTTCATGCCGAGTGCGGCCGCTCGGTCGCGGCCGGTCGGCCTGATGCGCGAAAGGAGGACATCGAAAAGGAGGTTAGAATGAACATGAAGGATCTCATTCCCTGGAGCCGGCCGGAAAACAAGGCGCAGGCGCTTTATCGCGACGCCGATCCCTTCATGGCCTTGCACCGCGAGGTCAATCGGCTGTTCGACGACGTGTTCCGCGGTTTCGACCAGTTCGGCGTGGGCCGCTTCCCAAGCCTGGCAGCGGGCCGGGCGAACTGGGGTTGGCCGCACGTGGAAGTCTCCGAGACCGACAAGGAGATCCGTGTGACCGCCGAACTGCCCGGTCTCGACGAAAAGGACGTCGAGGTGGCGCTGGACGATGATGTGCTGGCTTTGCGCGGCGAAAAGCGCTCCGAGAGCGATGACAGGGATCGTCAGTTCAGCGAGCGCTTCTACGGTCATTTCGAACGGCGCATCGCGCTCGGCACCGAGGTCGCGGAAGACAAGGTGGAGGCGCGCTTCAAGAACGGCGTGCTCACCATCACTCTGCCCAAAACCGAGCGGGCGCAAAGCAGGACCAAGCGCATCGCCATCAACGGCAGGTAGGGTGGATCAAGCAGCGCCGGACGCATGAGTCCGGCGCCGTCCTTCGGTGACGGAGGATGGAATGGAGCGGGAGGAAAGGACCTGCGATGCAGCGCCGGCTGGCAGCATCACCCACCCTCGAGACTTGATCGGGCTTGCACGGCGACCGGACACTGCTGTTCCGGCGCGGCTTTGGCGCGAGGCCATGGGCCGGTGGATCAGCGCCTCCCACCCCCTGTTCCTGGCGTCGTCGGCGCGCGGCGGGCGTGAGGCGCCCCCCACCTGCACGCGCCATGACGCCTTGAAATTTCCGCAATCCGGGCACATAACTCCGACCGGGATATCGAGGGGCGCAAACGTAACCGACTGCACGACAGGAGGAAAAACGTGCGCGCCCATATCCTAGTTGCCGCTGTCCTGGCGGCGCTGAGC
>DATFDU010000332.1:0-2411 GCA_035251915.1 Dongiaceae bacterium
AAGCCGCCACCATGGGCTACCAGAATATCGGTCCGAACTACTGGCACGGCGAGGACGGCCGCCTGGCCCTCATCGCCGGCAAGCAGAAGCTGACCGACGCCGAGTGGGTCGAGCCGTACCAGGTGCTGAAGCGCTGGGCCGATTATCTCGGCGACGGCTACCAGGCCCAGGCCTATCCGGATAGCCAGAACCTGTTCGCGCTCGGCCGCGCGGCGATCTATCCCGCGGGTTCCTGGGACATCTCCCTGTTCAACCAGCAGGCTGAGTTCAAGATGGGGGCGTTCTATCCGCCGGTGAAGAAGGCGGGCGACACCTGCTACATCTCGGACCATGTCGACATCGCGCTCGGCATGAACGCCAAGTCGGCGCATCCGGAAGAGACCAAGAAGTTCCTGGAGTGGGTCGCTTCGCCAGACTTCGCCACCATCTATGCCAACGCGCTGCCCGGCTTCTTCAGCCTGTCCGACCAGCCGGTGACGCTGGAGGATCCGATCGCGACCGAGTTCGTGAACTGGCGCAAGGACTGCAAGACCACGATCCGGTCGACCTACCAGGTGCTCTCGCGCGGCACGCCCAACCTCGAGAACGAGACCTGGGCCGCGTCCGCGAACGTGATCAACGGCAGCGAGACCCCGGAACAGGCGGCCGAACGCCTGCAGAAGGGCCTCGACAGCTGGTACAAGCCCGCGCAGTAAGCGCCGGCCTCACCTCCCTGCTGTGCTCCGATCGGCCGCTCCGGCGGCCGGTCGGGCCGCGGGATTCGAACAACCAAATTGATGGCCGGGCCTCGCCTGGATTAGATGATGAGCGTGACGCTGCCGCACAGCCAGAGCGTGACCGATCTCGCCGCACCGATACGCCGGCCGTGGCGCTGGCATATCGTGGTGTTCCTGGCGCCGGCGCTCATCGTCTATTCGGCGCTGATGATCATCCCGCTGTTCGAGACATTGCGCCTGTCGCTGTTCACCTCCAAGGACCAGGTGGTCAGCTTCGTCGGGCTGCATAACTTCGAGACCTTGTTCGGCGATCCGCGCTGGTCGGCGAGCTTCTGGAACGCGCTCTGGAACAACACCTACTTCTTCCTGATCCACATGGTGGTGCAGAACCCAATCGGCATTGCGCTCGCTGCGCTGCTGAGCGTGCCTCGCTTGAGCGGCCGCAGTTTCTACCGCACCGCCTTCTTCATGCCGACCATGCTCAGCTTCGTGATCGTCGGCTTCGTGTGGAAGCTGATCCTGAGCCCGCTGTGGGGCGTCGCGCCCAGCATCCTCGCCGCCGCCGGACTCAGGTCGCTGTTCGGCCCGTGGCTCGGGCAGGAAGGCGCCGCCCTCACCGCCTTGTCGCTGATCTCGGTTTGGCAGTATATCGGCGTGCCGATGATGCTGATCTATGCGGCGCTGCTGTCGATCCCCGACGAGGTGATCGAGGCGGCGGAGTGCGACGGCGTGGTCGGCTTCGCGCAGTTCTGGAAGATCAAGCTGCCGCTGGTGCTGCCGGCCATCGGCCTGGTTTCGATCCTGACCTTCGTCGGCAACTTCAACGCCTTCGATTTGATCTACGTCAGCCAGGGCGCGCTGGCCGGTCCGAATTTCTCGACCGACATCCTCGGCACGTTCCTCTACCGCACTTTCTTCGGCTACCAGCTGCAGCTCGGCGATCCGCACATGGGCGCGACCATCGCGAGCGTGATGTTCTTCATCATCCTGGCGGTGGTCGCCTTCTACCTGCTCGTGATCCAGCGGCGGATGCGCCGCTACCAGTTCTGAGGCGGCGATGAGGCAGGCACCGATCCTCCGCACCCGGCGCATCGCGGTCCACGCGATTCTCGGTGCCCAGACGCTGATCGCGATCCTGCCGGTGATCCTCATCATCATGAACTCGTTCAAGGACCGGAAGGCGATCTTCTCGCAGCCGATGATGCCGCCGAGCCCTGACTCCTTCAGCCTGATCGGCTACGAGACGGTGCTGAAGCAGGGCGACTTCCTCAACTACTTCCTCAACAGCTCGATCGTCACGGTCGGCTCGATCTTTTTCATCCTGCTGTTCGGTGCGATGGCGGCCTTTGCGCTCACCGAGTATCGCTTCCGCGGCAACATCTTCCTCGGGCTGTTCCTGGCGCTCGGCGTCATGGTGCCGATCCGCCTCGGCACTGTCGCGATCCTCGAGATGATGGCGCGCTCGGGCCTCGTGAATACGCTCACGGCCTTGATCCTGGTCTATACCGCACAGGGCCTGCCGCTCGCCGTGTTCGTGCTGTCGGAGTTCATGCGCACGGTCAGCGACGATCTCAAGAATGCGGGCCGCATCGACGGGCTCTCGGAATATGTGGTGTTCTTCCGCCTGGTCCTGCCGCTGGTGCGGCCGGCGATGGCGACGGTCGCGATCTTTTCCATGATCCCGATCTGGAACGA
>DATFDU010000333.1:0-14280 GCA_035251915.1 Dongiaceae bacterium
CCGGACGCAGCAGCGCCGGGTCGAGCACGTCGGGCCGGTTGGTCGCGGCAATCACGATGATGCCCTCGCTGCCCTCGAAGCCGTCCATCTCGACCAGCAGCTGGTTCAGCGTCTGCTCGCGCTCGTCGTTGCCGCCGCCGAGGCCGGCGCCGCGGTGGCGGCCCACCGCGTCGATTTCGTCGATGAAGATGATGCAGGGCGCGTTCTTCTTGCCCTGCTCGAACATGTCGCGCACGCGGCTGGCGCCCACGCCGACGAACATCTCGACGAAGTCGGAGCCGGAGATGGTGAAGAACGGCACGTTGGCTTCGCCCGCGATGGCGCGCGCCAGCAGCGTCTTGCCGGTGCCCGGAGGTCCGACCAGCAGGCAGCCTTTCGGAATCTTGCCGCCCAGGCGCTGGAACTTCTGCGGGTCCTTGAGGAAGTCGACGATCTCTTCCAGCTCGGTCTTGGCCTCCTCGATGCCGGCGACATCGTCGAAGGTGACGCGGCCCTGGCGCTCGGTCAGCAGCCGCGCGCGCGACTTGCCGAAGCCCATGGCCTTGCCGCCGTTGGACTGCATCTGGCGCAGCATGAAGATCCAGAACGCGACGATCAGGATGATCGGCGCCCACTGCACGAGCACGAGGAAGAGCATGTTCTTCTCTTCCTGCGGGCCGGCCTCGATCGCGACGCCCTTGGCGGTCAGCGTCTCGATCAGCTTCGGATCGTCCGGCGCATAGGTCGTGAAGGTGCCGCTGCCGGTCTGGAACTTGACCTCGGGTCCCTTGATCTCGACGTTCGTGACCTCGCCCGCGTCGACCTTGTTGAGGAACTCCGAATATTTGACGGTCGACGCGCCAGCCTGGTTGGCGCTGCCCTGGAACATCTCGAACAGCACGAACAGCAGCACGATGACCGCTGCCCAAATCCAGAGATTTCTGCCGAAATTCACCGATCGATCCTCGTTAGCTGAGCAAGCCGGCCGATTTGGGCGCCTGTTGGGAGGACTTATCCACCGATCTACAACGATTCCAAACTAACTCGGCACTGATGAATAGATAGTGTGCGGCCGTCCGGCCGCAACTGTAAAGCCGCATGTTGTCACGGTATGGCGAGGTGCCGGCCAAGCTGCAAGCCCTTCTCCTGCATTCAAATGCGGTTGCGAGACCAAGTGTTCCCCCTGCCACAGGGCCGGCAGCGCCAGGCGGGCTGGCAGGGGCATGGGATGGCGTTTCAGGCGGATTCCGAACCTATCCGCGACCTGCCTCAGGCCAGCCTCGCCCAGCGGGCCGATCGTCCAGCCCGCAGTCGGGGAGAGCCCGGCGGCGACCCGGATGCCGAACCGGTTGTCCCAGAGGCCGGTCCAGCCGGGCGCCACCGGACCGTTGGCAGCAATGGCAGCAGCCTCCCGGAAGACGCAGAGGCGGCCCTGCAGCGCCTGGAAAAGGCAGCCGCCGCGCGTCCGCGCTCCCCCCATCCCTTTGGTTACCGACAGCAAAATATCTTCAAAATCAGATGCATAATCGGCGCCGCTGACGGAAAGGGTGATCTGGCGCAGAGCCATTGCCTGGATCTCCCGCCCGGCTGCCAGGAACGGCCCGAGGCCGATCGCGACATATCCGCCATCAGACATCTGCGCCGCCTCGGCGAGCAGGGCCGCGGCGGCTCGCTCCAGCCCGTCGCGCTCCACCCCGGACGTCTGCGCCCGCTCGATGAGGACCTGCGCCCCCTCCTTGCTGAGCCCCTTGCGAATGCGCACGCGCTCGAACCTGGTCAGCTCGTTGCTGGGATCGTCGATCCAGTCCTGCCGGCGCGCCCGCAGCCAGTCTCGGACGGCAGCGCGCGAAACCGACATCAGCGGGCGCAGCAGCCGCACGCCGCGCTCCGGCCGCAGCGCCGCCATGCCGGCGAGGCCCGCTGGACCGCTGCCGTGCGCCAGCCGCATGGCGACGGTCTCGGCCTGATCGTCCGCGGTATGGCCGACTGCGAGGTGCATCACGCCATGCGCGCGGCACCAGTCCGCCAGCAGCGCGTAGCGCGCCGCGCGCGCCGCCGCCTGCAGCCCGTGCGCCGGCTTCGTGCCATCCCATCGCAGGATGTGTGCGGAACAGTTTGGAATTGCAGCAAAGATTTCCGCGACGCGCGCGCATTCGGCGGCCGCCTCGGCGCGCAAGCCGTGATCGACGGTGAGGACGATCAGTCGGCCGTCGCGTGCTTGGACCCAGTCCGCGAGCAGCAGTCCGAGACCGAGGGAATCCGAGCCGCCCGACACTGCGACCGCAACGGATGGCGGCCGCTCGAACGGGCCGAATGGCGCCATCAATGCTGCGATGTCGATCTCAGGCATGCGAGCGGCGCCCAGATCGCGCGCCCCGGGCCGCGCGCCTCAGCAGCTGTAATTCTTCTTGGCGCGGGTGGCGCGGTCCTTCACGTTCGCCGACGCTTCGGGATAGCGCTTCTCGAGCTGCCGCAGGGCGACGCAGGCATTCTCCTTCTGGCCCTGCTGGCCCAGCGCCATCGCCAGCTTCAGCAGGTTGTCCGGCGCCTTCTGGCTGTCGGGATACTTCTGATAGCCCTCGGCGAAGGCGACCGCCGCGTTCTTGAAGTCGTTGCGCACATAGTAGGTCTCGCCCAGCCAATATTGCGCGTTGCCGGTCAGGGCATCCTTCGGGTGCTGCTGGATGAAGGACTTGAGCGCGACCTCCGCCTGGTCGTACTGGCCGCGCTGGATCAGGTTGGTGGCGTATTCGTATTGCTCGCGCGGGGTGGCACCCTGCAGCGCCACGCCGGTATTCGGCATGGCGACCTGCTGGCCGGCGCTGGCCGCTGCGGCCTCCGCTGCGCCGGCCGGAGCCTGCGGCAGGTTCGCCGCCTGCGATGACGACAGAGTGCCGAGGACTCCCTGCTGCCCGCTGGGCGGCGGCGCACCCGCACCCTGCGTCTGCGCCGGCACCTGCTGGCCGGCCTGCTGCCCGGCGTCGGCTGGCCGCGCGGCTGCGCCATCGGCACCCATCATGAGGGCGCCTCCGGCAGCGCCGGGGGCACCACCGCCCTCCAACGCGCCAAGGCGGTATTCGGTGTCCTTCTGCATGCGCTCGAGCTGCGCGGTCATGTCGTTGACCTTGAGCTCGAGGCGCTCGATCTGGCCGGTGAGTTCGGTCAGCTGCTGCTGGAACTGCGTCGCCTGGAGCTGCTGCTGGGCGGCGAAATTGCCGCCGCCGCCCGATACGCCGGCGCTGGCGCCGGGAATCTGGTTCTGCAGATAGAGCACCTGCTGCTTCAGCTGTTCGACCTCGGCGCGGAGATCGTCGACCTCGTCGGCGCGGGCTGCCCCCGCCGCTCCGATCGCCAGACCGAGCGCAAGACTGCCGGCTACGACCCAGCCGCCCCGGCTCAAAAGCCCCCGCGTGGCATGACCCACCATCTCATCATCCTCTTGCTCGGCACCGCCTCAGCGGCACCTTGGACATGGCCGGATCGTCGGCCGTCAATGAGGCGAAAACATGGCTTAACGCCTAGCGATTCCGCAAGCCAGAAGTCAGAAGACAGAAGTCAAATGTCAGAAGGGGATAGCCTCTCCAACTTCGAGTTCCGTCCTAATGACTTCTGGCTGCTGATTACTGACTTCTGATCACTGACTGGCGACCGTCACGCCGCGGCGGTTCTGGGACCAGCATCCCTCGGAGGCGTCGGGGCAGTCGGGCCGTTCCTTGCCATAGGAAATGACCGTGATCCGTTCGGCCGCGATGCCGAGCGCTGTCAGGTAATTCCGGACGGCATCGGCACGCCGTTCGCCCAGGGCGAGGTTGTACTCCCGCGTGCCGCGTTCGTCGGCATGGCCCTCAATGGTGACGACGAACTGCGGGTAATTCTGCAGCACGGCAGCCTGCTGCCGCAGGGTCGCCTGGGCGTCCGGCGTCAGATCATGGCGATCGAGCTCGAAATGCACGCGGTTGCCCACAGTGATCAGCCTTGCATTGACGTCGAGTTCCGAAGGCGGCGCTGCGACGAGTGCGCCCGCGTCTGGATTGGTGTTCGCAGTCGAGACTGGCTTGGCATCGCCAGCATCGCGGTCACCGGTCTCGCAGCCCGCGAGCAAGACCAGCGACAACAGCGCCGCGGTGGCGAGCGCCGCGCGGCTGGACACGAACTGAGCGTTTGACATGTCGGTTCCCCAAGTTGCGTTGCAACAGTCCGCCCGGCGCGGAGGAAGGATTGAGATGGCGCCAGGAGATACGGACGGGGAAAGCCTCGCTCATGCCTGCGGCCGATCGGCGGCGGCGCCAAGGCGGCGTCGCGGAGATTTGATGGCAATTCAGAGGCCAGAAGTCAGAAGTCAGAAGTCAGAAGTCAGAAGTCAGAATGGGTGAGTTGCAGAGGTACAAAAACACAAGCCCCCTCACCTGGGTAGCCAGGGAGGGGGCTAACATCTGAAGTTCGGTGGTCGGGTAGCTCAGACCATCCGACTTCCGACTTCCGACTTCTGATTACCGACTACCGGTTGACCGAAGTCACGCCGCGGCGGTTCTGCGCCCAGCAGCTCTCGTCGGAGTTGGTGCACTCCGGACGCTCCTTGCCGTAGGAGATCACCGAGAGGCGGCCGGCGTCGACGCCGAGGGCGGTCAGGTAGTTGGCGACCGCGTTGGCGCGGCGCTCGCCCAGCGCCAGGTTGTATTCGCGGGTGCCGCGCTCGTCGCAGTGGCCTTCGATGGTGACGGTCACCGCCGGATACTGCGCGAGCCAGGCGGCCTGCTTCTGCAGCTGCGACTGGGCCTCGCCCGACAGGTCATAGCGGTCGGTGTCGAAGAACACGCGATCGCCCACATTCTGCTGGAAGTCTTCCGGCGAACCCGGCGTCACGGTCTGCGTGATGCCGTTGGTGGTGCCGGTGCCGCCGCTGGCGCTCGCATCGCCGGTGGTGGCAGCCTCGTCGGAGGCGCAAGCTGCGAGCAGCAGCGCTGCAGCCATCGCCGAGATCATCTTAAGACGCATTTTGTCCTCTCATCCTCTTTGTTTGTCTCAAACCGTGCGCGTCTTCGCCCCGCTACCAGGAACCAGGAACGCCGGCTTGTTCGGAAATTCAGCTACTGATGGTTGGCCTCTTGCCGGGGCCCTCAGAAAACCCCCGGAATCGCGCGGAACATAAAGCATTATTGCTTGCTCAGCAAGGGCGACCAAGCCGGATCGGAGCCGTCCATCGGGGTCTTCAGGACCCTCTCGTTGTGGCCTGTCAGGTCGATCGAGTGGAGCTGTGTACGGCCTCCCTGGTCCTGGGTGTAGAAGGCGAGAACGCGCCCGTTCGGCGCCCAGGTCGGACCCTCCACCAGCCAGCCCTGAGACAAGCTGCGCTCGCCCGACCCGTCTGGGCGCATCACGCCGATGTAGAAGCTTCCCTGGTAGATGCGGGTGAAGGCGACGAGGTCGCCGCGCGGCGACCATACGGGGGTGGCATAGCGGCCCTGGTTCCGGCTGATGCGGGTGACGCCCGAGCCGTCGGCGTTCATCACGTAGAGTTGCTGCTCGCCGCCCCGGTCGGAGTTGAAGACGATCCGCGTCCCGTCCGGCGAATACGAGGGCGACGTATCGATGGCGGGATGGTCGGTCAGGCGCTTGGACCGCCGGGTCCTGACGTCCATGACGTAGATGTCGGTGTTGCCGTTTTGCGCCAGGCTCATGATGACGCTGTTCCCATCCGGCGAATAGCGCGGCGCGAAGGTCATGCCCGGGAAATCCCCCAACACCTCCTGCTGCCCCGTGCTGATGCTAAAGAGATACACGCGCGGTTTGTTCCCGTAATAGGACATGTAGGTGATGTCCTGGGCCGCCGGCGAAAAGCGCGGGGTCAGCACCAGGTCGGCGCCGTTGGTCAGGAACTGATGGTTCTCGCCGTCCTGGTCCATGATGGCGAGGCGCTTCTGCCGGTTGTCCTTCGGACCCGATTCCGCGATGTAGACGATGCGGGTGTCGAAATAGCCCTCCTCGCCGGTGATGCGCTTGTAGATGTCGTCGGCGATGATGTGGGCCACCCGGCGCCAGATGTCGGGCGTGATGTTGTACGACTGGGCGAACATCTCCGCGCCGCCGAACACGTCCCACAGCCGGAACTCGACGCTGTATTTGCCGCCCGCGCTCGGCTTCACGGAGCCCGCGAGCAGGGCCTCGGCATTGATCAGGCGCCAATCCTGGAACCGCGGCAGGGCATCGGCGGTCAGGCCCTGCTCCAGGAAGGCGCGCTCGTCGATCGGCTTGAACAGCCCGGAACGCTCGAGGTCGGCCGAGATGACGCGCGCGATCTCTGCGCCGAGCTGGTTGTCGTTGGGATTGGTTCCGCCGAACACCGGAATCGCGATCGGCATCGGCTCGGGGCGGCCTTGGTCGAGAATGATCCTTGGGACTTCCGCCAGGGCCGTGCCGCAAAGCGAGAACACGATTCCCAGCGCGAGAGTGAATTGAACGAGTGCGAAGTTTCGGTTCATTGCCATTTCCCGTCTTGTTGCGGTGATCGCGCCCGCGTGAGCCGCCGGATGATAGTCGATGAGATTTTCCGGCCGCAATCACACCATTGTGCAAACACAAGAAGCGTCAGAAAGAGCCATTGATGGCCTTTGCCAGATCAAACACGATATCGATCTGGGGCGGTACTTGTTCCCCCGGCGGTATCTCAAAGCGGCCAAGGCTGAGCGGCGCCCGCTTCGCGGTCTCGGCCACTGACCGGAAGACCGGATCGCTCATGCGCGACTTGTCCAGGATCTCCGCGTTCAGCACCGTGCCGTCGGGCGCCAGGTCGATCCGCACCGTCACGACATAATTCTCGGGGTTGGCGATCCCTGCGTCGAAGTTCCAGTTCGGAATCAGCTGCCGCCGATAGCCATCTTCCTGTGCAGCCGTCAGGCGCACCGGCGATGCGTTCTCCGTCAATTCGCCCGTGACCGGCTCCGCCTCCGCTGCCGCAACCTGCTTCTTCTCCGGCTTCTGCTCGGGTTCCGGCGCCGCCTTCTGCTTGCTGACGTCGAGAAGCAACTTGGCGAGGGCCTCGTCGTCTGCCTTCTGCTGCTTCTTTTTCTCCTCTTCCTTCTTCTTCTTTTCGGCTTCCTTCTTTTTCTTCTCCTCTTCCTTCTTCTTTTTCTCTTCCGCTTTCTTCTTTTCCTCTTCCTTCTTCTTTTCGGCAGCCGGGTCGGGGATCGCTTCGGCGACCTCCTCCTCAGGCTCCGGCGGTGGCGGAGGCGGCGGTGCGGCGGCAGGCGCTGGCGGCGGCGGAGGCGCCTCGGCCTTGGGCTTCTCCTCGACCGGCGGCGCCGGCTTCGGCGGCTCCGGCGTCGGCTGTTCCTTGGGCTTGCCCTGGACCTGCGGGACGGGTGCCGCGGTGATGTCGGAGAGCTGCGCCATCTCGATGCCGATGGCCCCCGGCAGCTGCTCCGGTTGCCAGAAGATCGGCAGGCCAAAAATGATGAAGCCGACCAGAACAGCGTGCAGACCGACGCTCAACAACACCCCGGCCCCGAGCGAGCCGCCGGTGGCGTGGGTCTTGAACGGTGGCTCGTTCTGCTTCGAGCCGACATGTTGCGAATAGGGTGTCACGCTTTCACTGCTTGCGCTCGGTCATCACTGCGCTTTTTGCTCCGTCGCCGGGTTGGCGGCGCCATCGGCGGCCGGAGCGTTCGCCGGCGCGGCCGAGTCCGAGATCAGCGCCAGATGCCGGAAGCCGGCCGAGACCAGCTGGCCCAGCACCTCGGCGATCTTGCCGTAGTTCACCGCCTGGTCGCCGCGGATGAAAATTCTCACCTCCGGATTGTTGTTCGAGATTGCGGCGACTCTGGGGCCGAGTTGGTCGGCGGTAAGCTCCGATTCCTGAAGGAAAATTTTGCCTTCCTTGTTGATGGAGACGACCAGCGGCTCGTCCGGGTCCGAGATCGTCGGGGCCTTGGTCTTGGGCAGGTCGACCGGCACGCCGACCGTCAGCAGCGGCGCGGTGATCATGAAAATGACCAGCAGCACCAGCATGACGTCGACCATCGGCGTCACGTTGATCTCCGACATGGGGTGTGGCTTGCGCCGGTGGATGCCGCGTTGCGGGCGGGCGCCGAGCCGGATCGCCATGGTCAGTGCTTCTCCTCAAGCTGGCGCGAGAGGATGGCGCCGAACTCGCCGGCGAACGCCTCCAGCCGGTTGCTGTAGCGCGTGATGTCGTTGTTGAGCTTGTTGAAGGCGAGCACCGCGGGGATGGCCGCGACCAGGCCCAGCGCGGTCGCGAACAGGGCTTCGGCAATGCCCGGCGCCACCACCGCGAGCGAGGTGTTCTTCGAGCCGGCGATCGCGGCGAACGAGTTCATGATGCCCCACACCGTGCCGAACAGCCCGACGAACGGCGCGGCCGAGCCGACCGAGGCGAGAAACGTCATGTAGCGCTCGAGCTGGTCCATCTCGCGGCCGAGCGCGATGTTCATCACGCGCTCGATGCGGTCGCGCAGGCTCTCGCGCAGCGCCTCGTTGTTAAGCAGGCCCTTGGCGGCGGAGCGGCGCCACTCGCGCATCGCCGCCACGAAGATCGACGCCATCGGATCGGTCGGCCGGTTGGAGATGCGGTCGAACAGCTCCTCGAGCGAGCCGCCGGACCAGAACGCATCCTCGAACTGCTTGGCCTGTGCGCGCAGGCTGCGCAGGCGGATCAGCTTGTGGATGATGATCGCCCAGCTCCAGATCGACGCCAGCAGCAGCATGACCATCACGGCTTTCACGATCCAGTCCGCCTGCACGAACAGGCCGTAGACCGAAAGATCGTGCGCCGCCGCGCCGAGGCCGGGGCCGGTGGTCATCGCCGCGCCCTGCAGCTGATCCATCGCCTGGCCGGCATCGACCGGCGCGACCGGTACTGCCTGGGGTGCCTCTTGTTCCATCTCTCTACACCTGTGTCATTCGGATTGGGTCATGCGGGGAAGGACCCCGCGCACGTAATCGGGAATGCGGGCGGGCCGGCCGTCCGGGCCGATGCAAACCACCAGCACCTTGAGTTCGGCCAGGACCTCGCCGTCGCGCAGCACGCACTGCCTCAGGTCAACGGAGGCGCCGCCGAGCTTCGCGGCCTCGGTCTCGACCGTGAGCAGGTCATCGAGCTTGGCGGGTTTCAGGTAGTCGATCTCGCAGCGGCGCACGACCAGCACCAGGCCGTCGCGCTTCATCATCTCGGCGTGCGAGACACCGAAATCGCGCAGCATGTCGGTGCGAGCGCGCTCCGCAAACTTCAGATAGTTGGCGTAGTAGACGATGCCCGCCGCGTCGGTGTCCTCGAAATAGACCCGGATCGCCTGCCGGTGGGGCGTCATCGCGATCTTCGGCTTGCTCACGTCATTCATCGCCGGCCTCGCTTGCCTGCGCGGCCAACAGATCGAGCTGCGCCTGGTTGCGCGGCGGGGTGAGGCCGAGATGGCGATAGCCGGTGACGGTCAGCATGCGTCCGCGGGGACTACGCTGCAGCAGTCCCTGCTGGATGAGGTAGGGCTCGATCGCATCCTCGATGGTGTCGCGCTGCTCGGACAGCGCCGCGGCCAGGGTCTCCACGCCCACCGGTCCGCCCCCGTAGTGATCGGCGATCAGGCGCAGGTAGCGCCGGTCCATGGCATCGAGGCCGAGGTCGTCGACATCGAGCCGCTTCAGCATCTCGTCGGCGGCCTTTTGGTCCACCACCTTCATCTTGGCGACATTGGCGAAATCGCGCACCCGGCGCAGCAGGCGGCCGGCGACGCGCGGTGTCCCGCGCGAGCGCCGCGCGATCTCCATCGCGCCGCTGTCGTTGATGTCGAGACTGACCACCCGCGCGCCGCGCCGCACGATCAGGTCCAGCTCCTTCGGCTCATAGAAGTTGAGCCGCAGCGGAATGCCGAATCGCTCGCGCAAGGGTGTGGTGATGAGGCCGAGCCGGGTGGTCGCACCCACTAAGGTGAACTTCGGCAGGTCGATGCGCACCGAGCGCGCCGCCGGGCCCTCGCCGATGATAAGGTCGAGCTGGAAATCCTCCATCGCCGGATAGAGCACTTCCTCGACGGCAGGGCTCAGGCGATGGATCTCGTCGATGAACAACACGTCGCGCGGCTGCAGGTTGGTGAGCAGCGCCGCCAGGTCCCCTGCCCTTGTGATGACCGGGCCGGAGGTCGCACGGAAGCCGACGCCGAGCTCGCGCGCCACGATCTGCGCCAGCGTGGTCTTGCCGAGGCCGGGCGGGCCGTAGAACAGCACATGGTCCATCGCCTCGTCGCGCCCGCGCGCCGCCTCGATGAACACCGCCAGGTTCTCGCGCAGCTTCTGCTGGCCGATGAACTCGCCAAGCACCAGCGGCCGCAGCGACTGCTCGCCGGTGTCCTCTGGCTGGCGCGCTGCATCGGTGACGCGCTGCGCCGGATCGAAGGGCTGCTGGTTCACTGGCTCAGCTCCTTAAGGCCGGCGCGGATCAAGGCATCGAGACTCGCGCGCGCGCCTAGGTCGCGCGCCGCTTTGGCCACCGCGCCATAGGCCTCGGCGCGGCGATAGCCGAGATTGACCAGTGCCGAGATCGCATCCTCCGCAGGGCCACCCGATGCCTTGCTGCCGTTGACCGCAACCGTCGGCGTGATGGCACCGGCACCGAGCGCGATATTGCCGGCCTTGTCCCTCAATTCGGAGACGATGCGCTGCGCCAGCTTCGGCCCAACACCGGGGGCGCGCGTCACGATCGCTTTGTCCTGCGCCGCGATGGCGAGGGAGAGGTCATCCGGTGCCAATACGCTCAGGATGGCGAGTGCAACCTTGGCACCCACCCCTTGAACCGTGGTCAGCAGGCGGAACCAGTCGCGCTCGGTCGCATCCCAGAATCCATAGAGATTGATCGCATCCTCGCGCACATGCGTCTCGATCAGCAGCGAGACCGGCGTGCCGTTCGGCCCGAGCTTCGACAGAGTTCGGCTGGCGGCATGCACCACGTAGCCGACGCCGCCCACGTCGATCAGCGCGGCGTCGCCCGAAATCGAATCCAAAGTGCCGGTCAACTTGCCGATCACCGCAGCACCTCGCGAAAGTCCTTGGCGCCCCACTTCTCGAGCGAGGCACGGTGATGTGCGTGGCAGATCGCGACCGCGAGCGCATCGGCGGCATCAGCGGTTCCGGCACTCGACGCGGGCAGCAGCACGCGCACCATCATCTGCACCTGTTCCTTCGCTGCATGGCCGGCGCCCACCACCGACTTCTTGATCAGGTTGGCGGGATACTCCGCCACCTTCAGTCCGAACAAGGCCGGCGTCAGCAGCACCACGCCGCGCGCAACGCCGAGCTTCAGGGTCGAGACCGGATTCTTGTTGACGAAGGTCTCCTCGACCGCGGCCTCCGCCGGCTGATACCGGTCGATCACCTCGCGCAGACCGTCGTGGATCTCGACCAGCCGCTCGGCCAGCGAGATGGTTGGCGTCGAGTTCACCGTGCCCGCAGCGACGAAGCTGAGGCGCGAGCCCTCCGCTTCGATCACACCCCAGCCGGTATGTTGCAGCCCGGGATCGAGGCCCAGCAGTCTCATCAAATCACGCCGTCAACTTGGCGAGCGTGTCGTCGGACATCTCGAAATTCGCGCTGACCAGCTGGACGTCGTCATTGTCTTCCAGGACATCGATCAGCCTCAGCAGCGAATCCGCCGCGTCGCCTTCCACCGGCACCGTGTTGAGCGGGCGCCATTGCAGCTTGGCTTCGCGCGCCGCGCCGAACTTCGCTTCCAGCGCATCGCGCACGCCGGCGAAATCCGCCGGCGCCGAGGTGACCTCGTGCGCCTCGGCATCGCTTTCGACATTGTCGGCGCCGGCCTCCAGCGCGACCTCGAAGATCGCATCGGCGCTCGCCGCCTTGGCCGGATAGACGACGATACCCTTGCGCTCGAACATGAAGGACACGGAATTGGTCTCGCCCAGATTGCCACCGGCCTTGGTGAGCGCGGTGCGGATCTCGCCCGCGGTGCGGTTGCGGTTGTCGGTCAGCGCCTCGATGATGAGGGCGACCCCGCCCGGCCCGTAGCCCTCGTAGCGCACCTCCTCATAGGAGGTGTCGTCGGCGCCGCCCGCCCCGCGCTTGATCGCGCGCTCCATGGTGTCCTTGGGCATGTTGGCGTCGCGCGCCGCGATCATGGCGGCCCGCAGGCGCGGATTGGCATTGGGATCGGCCAGCCCGGTCTTGGCCGCGACCGTCAGCTCGCGGATGATCTTGGTGAAGACCTTGGCGCGCTTCGCGTCCTGCGCGCCCTTGCGATACATGATGTTCTTGAATTGTGAATGACCGGCCATGACCCAGACTCCGGGACCCAAACCTTTGAGATCGTTGCGGGAAAACCTACCACATCTAGCGGGTCCGGCCAGGACCAGTTGATCAAGCTAGGCCCCGAATATGGCAGGAGTTTGGCGCCCATATAGCACAAATCCCAGCCCTGCCAAGCACTTGCCAGCGACATACAGGCATCCGATTAACCATTCCTTTACGGCTCGGGGCGCAGGCTGGTCCGGTGCCATCAGGTTAGAGCTTGGGGAGTTGTCATGTCCGAGGCATTGAAGTTAGAGCGCAACCAGGACGTCGCCGAACTGCAGGCGGAAGTGGCCCGCATGGCCGACATGGTATGCGAGGCGACGCGCCAGGCGGCGCTGGACGGGATCGGCTCCGCCCTTTCGCTGGCGGCCGACCGGACCCTGCAGACCCCTGACCGGGTCCGCGACATCGCCAACCAAGTCCTGTCCCGCGCCTCCATCATGCAGGGCGAGATCGACCGCTTCATGAAGGTCGCACGCGGCCACCGCCACTAGTACCTCTGCACAGAGGAAATGACGGGTTGGAGCCTCGGCACGATCTCCGGGTCGATAAGGAGTTGGATGCTCCTGGGGGCTCCCGGCTTTCTGCTGATAAGGCCGAGCCGTTCGAGGGTTAGCACCATCTGATGAACGGACGGAGGGGTGACGGCGAAGAAGCGCTGCATGTCGGCCTCGGCCGGTGGGCGACCCATGACGAGCGTGTACGCGTGGATAAAAGCCAGGTACTGGCCTTGCTTACCGGTAAAGGCTGGCTTCTGGATCGCGTAGTCCATGTCACATAGATTGATTCAACTGGGCCTCGACTCGCAAGGAGGTCCAGATGAATATCCGCTACCGCATCGATCTGACTGCCGATGAACGGGATGAACTGACCAAGCTACTGAGCGGGGGCAAATGCTCGGCGCGGAAGCTGAAGCGGGCGCAGGTTCTTCTGGCGGCCGATGCCGGCGCCGGCGATGAGGCGATCGAAAGAACGATCGGCGCCAGCGGCTCGACGATCTATCGCACCAAACGCCGCTTTGTGGAGGCAGGCCTTGAGGCTGCGCTCAGCGAAGAGACGCATCCGGGCGCGGAGCGCAAGCTTTCCGGCAAGGAAGAGGCGCTTCTGATCGCCACGGCCTGCTCCAAGCCACCGGCCGGCCGGGCCCGTTGGACCCTGGAGCTGCTGGCCGGCGAATTCGTCAAGCTGACCGAGCACGAAAGCCTGTCGCGCGAGACAGTGCGCCGCAGGCTTGCGGAAAACCAACTCAAGCCCTGGCGCAAGGACATGTGGTGCATCCCCGAGGTCAATGCCGAATACGTCGCCCGCATGGAAGACGTGCTCGACCTTTACGCCGAGGAGCCCGACCCCAAGCGCCCCGTGGTCTGCTTTGATGAAAGCCCCACTCAGCTTGTCGGCGAGGTGCGTGAGCCCATCCCGGCCAAGCCCGGGCAACTGGAACGCTTCGACTGCGAATACCGGCGCAACGGCACCGCCAATCTCTTCATCTTCCTCGATGCGCACCGCTCCTGGCGCAAGGTCAAGGTCACCGACCGGCGGGCAGCCCAGGACTTCGCCACCTGCATGCGCGAGCTATCCGATGTCCACTTCCCCAAGGCCGAGAAAATCCGCATCGTGCTGGACAATCTGTCCACCCACTCCCCGAGCGCGCTCTACCAGACCTCGCGGCGCCGGAAGCCAGACGCATCCTACGTCGGATCGAGTTCCATTACACCCCAAGGCACGCAAGCTGGCTCAATATGGTCGAGATCGAGATCGGCGTCTTGCGAACTCAATGTCTCCACCGCAGAATCGACAACCGCCAACGCCTCGAAAAAGAAGTCAAAGCCTGGGAGCGTGCTCGAAATCAAAGCGGCGCCACCATCCAGTGGATGTTCACACCCGAAAAAGCCCGCGCCAAAATGGCAAGGGCCTACCCAAATCCAACCAATGAGTCATAACCCCTGTGCAGAGGTACTAGTTGCCGCCCTTCAGGAGGGTCTGCAGCGTTTC
>DATFDU010000334.1:0-2909 GCA_035251915.1 Dongiaceae bacterium
GTCGGACGAGGAGATTGCCAGGTTCTGGGCCAACTTCATCGCCGAGAAGAAGCCGCACTTCAAGCTGTCGCCGATCGACCAGCTGCCGACCTACGTCATCCCGGTGTGGGAGGCGATCGTCGATTCCGCCATCATCGCCGAAGACGCACTGGACGCGCACCTGCAGCGCATCAAGCCGGACCTGGTTGCGGTCGACAACGTGATCCTGTTCCCCGCGATCAAGCGCGCCGGTTGCCCGTGGGTGCGCATCATCTCCTGTTCGGAGAACGAGATCCCCGATCCCGACATTCCGCCGCACCTCTCCGGCTGTCATGAGAGCGACAAGAAGGGATTCGAGGAATTCGAGAACCGCTTCCTGGAGCTGGTGAAGCCGACCCATGCGCGCTTCAACGAGTTCCTGGCCAAGGTTGGCCATGAGCCGTATCCGCTCGGGCAGTTCTTCGAGGCCTCGCCGGCGATGAACCTGCTGCTGTACCCGAAGCCGCTGGCCTTCAAGCGCCGCCATCCGCTGAGCCCGAAGCAGTTTCAGTACCTCGAAGGCTGCGTGCGCGACGAAGGCACCTACCAGGTGCCACAGTTCAAGACCAACGACGACAAGCCGCTGATCTATGTCAGCTACGGCTCGCTCGGCGCCGCCGATGTCGAGCTCTATCAGCGCATGATCACTTTGCTCGCCAGGCTGCCGTACCGCTTCCTGATGAATGTCGGCGACTATCTCGGCGAGTACAAGGACGTGCCGGGCAATGTGCGCCTGGAATCCTGGTTCCCGCAGCCGGCGGTCATCCCGCACGTCGATCTCTTCATCCATCACGGCGGCAACAACAGCTTCAACGAGGCTTTGTACTTCGGCAAGCCGGCCTTGATCATGCCGTTCTGCTGGGATGGCCTGGACAACGCCGCGCGCATCCACGACACCGGCTACGGCGACGAGCTGCCGCGCTATGCCTGGACCGACGAGGAGCTGACAGGCGCCATCGCGCGCCTGATCGCGGACCAGCCGATGAAAAAGAGACTGGCGGACGTTGCCAAGCATATGCAGGCGGCCAAAGGCACGGAAAAGGCCGCGCGCATCCTGGCCGAGGTCGCGACCAGGGGGAGCTACAATCCGTGACCGACACGCTGAAAAGCTCGGCGCCGCACATCTACGACGCGGTGTCGTTCAACGACCTGGCGGACTGGGGCACGCAGGGTGCGTCGAAGTCGAGCGGCCGCCTGCTGTTCAAGGGCCCGAACAACGAGCCGGAGACGGGCGTCTGGGTCTGCACGCCCGGCACCTGGCCGCTGTCGATCCCGCGCGACGAGTTCTGCCATTTCATCGCCGGCCGCGCCACCTACACCCGCGACACCGGCGAGGTGATCGAGATCCGGCCCGGCACCTGCGTGCATTTCAACGCGGGCTGGACCGGCACCTGCACCGTTCACGAGACCATGCGCAACGTCTACATGCTGCGCTGAAGGAGCATCCATATGACGACACCCGTACTCCACGATCCGAAGGCCGTGACCGAGGTGAAGGATTGGGGGCCGATCCCGACCATGATCGAGGGCCGTTCCGTCACCTCCGGCGTGCTGCTGCACAAGGGGCCGAACGGCGAGAACGAGAGCGGCATCTGGATCTGCACGCCCGGCTATTGGCGCTGCGAAGTGACGCGCGACGAGTTCTGCCACTTCCTGCTCGGCCGTTGCACCTACACCCACGAATCCGGCGAGGTGATCGAGATCAAGCCGGACACCATCGCCTTCTTCCCGCAGGGCTGGAAGGGCACCTGCCGGGTGCATCAGACGATCCGCAAGGTCTACATGATCCGATGAGCTTCGACCCCTTTGCCGCGCAGATCTTCGTCGCCGGCGGCTACCGCACGGCAGCCGGCGCAAACATGCAGGACATCATCAATCCTGCCGACCTGAGTGTGGTGGGCAAGATCGCGTTGTGCGAAGCGCGGCATGTCAGTCCGCCCCTGGAAACGGCGCAGATCGCGCAAAGAGCCTGGGCCGCGCTCGACGCCAAGAGCCGCGCTGCGGCGCTGCATCGCGTGGCCGACGCGATGGAGGCAAACGCGCAAGGCCAGGTGGCCGAGCTGATGACGCGCGAGATGGGCAAGCCCTACACCGAGGCGGTGGGTGAGCTCATGAATGTCGGGTCGATCTTCCGCTACTATGCGGAGGTGGCGCGCGACGATGGCGGGTTCCTCGCCGGCCCAACGTCGCCCGGCGCGCTGCAATACGCCAAATACTTCCCGTACGGTATCAGCGCGCACATCCTGCCGTACAACTTCCCGATCATCCTGATGGCGTTCACGGTCGCGGCCTCGCTGGCGGTCGGCAATGCCGTGGTGATCAAGCCGGCGCCGGCCACCTCGCTGTGCACGCTCAAGTTCATGGCGCATTTCGCGAGCCTGCCGCCGGGTCTCGTATCGTGCCTCACCGGCGGCGCCGAGACGGCGCAGGCCCTGATCGCCGATGACCGGGTGAAGGTGGTCGCCTTCACCGGCAGCGTCGAAGCGGGGCAGAAGGTCGCTGCGGCCTGCGGCGAACGGCTGAAGCCGTGCGTGATCGAGGCCGGCGGCAGCGATCCGCTGATCGTGATGGACAGCGCCGATCCCGACATCGCCGCCGGCGCCGCGGTGACGGCGGCGTTCCATCTCTCAGGACAGGTCTGCACGGCGACCGAGCGCATCCTGGTGCACGAGACGGTGCACGACGCGTTCGTGGACCGCATGGTAGCCCGCACCAGGGAACTGCGCGTCGGCCCCGGCCTCAGCAACGTCGAGATCGGACCGCTGGTCAGCGAATCGGCGCGCGACAAGGTGATGCGCCTGGTCGAGCAGGCGGTGGCCCAAGGCGCCACGGTCGCCTGCGGCGGCAAGGTCCCGGCGGGGCGCAATGTCGGCTGGTTCTACGAGCCGACC
>DATFDU010000335.1:0-7641 GCA_035251915.1 Dongiaceae bacterium
GCGGCGTGGGACATCGCCGATCCCGCGTCCCTGACGCTGATGACGCCGCCGCCCGTTGCGGCTCTGGCGCAAGCGCGAGCGCTGCTGTTCCAGTTGGAGGCGATCGATGACAAGACTCTCGCGACGCCGCATGGCCGCCGCATGGCCGAGCTCGGCGTGCATCCGCGCCTTGCCCACATGATGGTGCGGGCGCAGGAGCGCGGGCGCGGCGACCTCGCCTGCGACATCGCCGCTACCTTGAGCGAGCGCGACCTGCTGAAGGGCCGCGAGAGCGATGCCGACCTGCGTCACCGCGTGCAGCTGCTGCGCGGCGACTCCAACGATCCGGCGCTGGACCGCAACCAGCGTGCCCGCGTACGCCAGTCAGCGCAGGATTGGCGGCGGCAACTCGGCGTGAAGAAGGAGGCGCAGTCCTCAGTCGCACAAAGCGGCCAGGTGCTGGCGCTCGCCTATCCTGACCGGCTGGCGCAGCGGCGCGGCGGCGCCGGCCAGTTCCGCCTCAGCAACGGCCGTGGGGCCATGCTGCCGCCGCACGATCCGCTGGCCGCCGAGGATTTCCTGGCGGTGGGATCGCTGGATGGCGACGCCCGGGAGGCGCGCATTTTCCTGGCCGCGCCGATCGCCCTTGCCGAGATCGAGGAGGACTTTGCCGGCGCGATCGAGACCCGCGACCAGCTCGGCTGGAACGCACGCACGGAGATTGTCGAGGCCAAGCGCGAACGGCGCCTGTGGTCCCTGGTGCTGGAGGAGAAGCCGCTCAAGAAACCAGCGCCCGATCAGGTGGCGGCGGCGATGATCGAGGGCATCCGCGCCATGGGTTTGGAGGCGCTGCCGTGGACCGGCAACGCCCGCAACCTGCAGGCGCGCGTTGCGTTCCTGCGTCGCATCGGGGACGGGCGCCACGATTGGCCGGACCTCGGCGACGTGGCGCTGCTGGCGAGTCTGGAGGAGTGGCTCGCGCCCTATCTCTCCGGCATGACGCGCCGCGCGCATCTCGCCAACCTCGACCTGATGGATGCCTTGCTGTCGCGCCTCGATTGGAGGCAGCGCCAGGCGCTGGACGACCTGGCGCCGACGCATCTGACGGTGCCGAGCGGTTCGCGCGTGCCGCTCGACTATCAGTCGGGCGAGGTGCCGGTTCTGGCAGTCCGCTTACAGGAGATGTTCGGCGCCACCGACACGCCAACCATCGCCGGCGGCAAGGCGCAAGTGCTGCTGCATCTGCTGTCGCCGGCGCGCCGGCCGGTGCAGGTGACGCGCGACCTCAAGGGCTTCTGGTCGAGCTCCTACCGGGCGGTGAAAGCGGACATGAAGGGCCAGTACCCCAAGCACTATTGGCCGGACGATCCGTTGCAGGCAGAGCCGACCGCGCGCGCCAAGCCACGGCCGCGCTAGAACACGGCAAATGCGATCTTGCCGAGGCCGAGAACGACGAGCGCGAGCCAGATGACGGCCGCAACCGAGGCGATGTAGCCGAAGATCGCCATCATTCCGTCGAGTTCGATCAGGGCGAGCGCGAGCAGGATGAGCGCCACGGCCTGCGGCAGGTTGCCCATGGGAATCGGCAGCGCGAGGGTCAGCGCATGGATGACGCCAACCACACCGATCATGCGCTCTCCGATGCCGACGACCACCGGCGACAGGCGCGGCCGGATCGGCTTCTCGAGCCAGCGCAGCAGCGGATTGGTCGTCACGATGAAGCGTGAGAGCTGTGCGCGGCTGAAGCTCTTCCGGCTGACCCAGCCGGGGAACGCCGGCTCGTCCTTCGCGAGGATGAGCTGCACCGAGATGAACAGGATCGCCATGCCGGTGACGAAGCTGACGCCCGGCACGCCGGGAAACGGCAGCAGGTTGGGCACGGCGAACAGCATCAGCAGCAGGCCGAAGCCGCGCTCGCCCAGCGCGTCCAGCATCTGGCCGAACGACACCTTGTCATCCGGCGGCCCGATGGTGAGCCGGTGCAAGACCTGCGAAGCGGTCTCGCGCTCGCTGTGCCGAGAATGGTGAGTGGCTGTCCTGTCGAACGGCAAGGGCACAATCCCAAGTTTCCTGGGTTAACAACTGGCGGTCCGGTGAATTGCGCCCGCTGCCGCAGTTGTGATTGATTGCGGGCCTAGAAATCCCCGGTCTCGCCCGGCGGATTGGTGTAGGCGGCGAAGCTGTCGAGGTGCCGGCTTTCCTGGAACTGGTGCAGAGCCCAGCGCACCGACGGGAAGGCGATATCGTCCCAGGGAATCTTGTCGAGTTCGAACAGGCCGACCTCCAGGCTCTCCGGTCCGGCGCTGATGTCGTCGGTGACGAGGCGCGCGCGGTACATCAGCTGCACCTGGCTGATGCGCGGGACAGCATAGACCGCGAGCAGGGTCTCGATCTCGATCCTGGCGCGCGCCTCCTCCCACGCCTCGCGCGCGGCGCCGGCGGTGGTGGTCTCGTGCTGCTCGAGGAAGCCGGCGGGCAGGGTCCAGTGACCCTTGCGCGGATTGATGGCGCGCCGGCACATCAGGATCTTGTCGCCCCAATGGCAGACCGAGCCGACCACGATCTTCGGATTCTCGTAATTGATGAAGCCGCAATCGGCGCACACCTGGCGCGTGCGGTTGTCGCCATCCGGAATGGCGCTGATGAAATTCGTGCCGCGCGCCGGCGTCGCGGAGACATTGGTCTTATCGGTCATGATGGTAGTCTGGCGAAGCGAATGCGGGGTTGCAAGCCGTCGATGAACCCTTTGTTAAGGCGCATGGGCGCGTAATGCGCGCATGAGTCATCCGCGATGCCTTCGGGTCGACCTCCTTGCGCTCGCTTTCGCCGCGCTGACTCTGTGGTCAGGCCCGGCGGCGGCAGAGATCGCGGTTGGCGCCGCCCGCCTGGTGGTTGCCGACGTGTCCGCCGAGACCGCGCTGGCCAGCCGCCGGCTCGCAACCGCCGACGAAGTGCGCTACCAGGAACTCATCGCCACCGAGAGAAGTTCGGCCGCGGTCATCCAGTTCGTGGACGGCACGGAGCTCGCGATCGGCGAGCAGGCGCAGGTCCGGCTGGACGCGTTCGTGTTCGATCCCGGCGCCACCGGCAGGCTCGACCTGAGCCTGGAATTCGGCGCTCTGCGATTCTCGACGGGCACGATGGCCAAGCCCGCTTACAGGATCTCGACGCCGAGCGCGACGCTCGCAGTCCGCGGCACGGAATTCGATCTCGCGGTCGATGGCGACGGCGTCACCTATCTGGTGGTGCGGCACGGCGCTGTGGAGATTCTGGGGCGCAACGGCGAGAGCAGGCAGGTCAGCGTCGGCCAGACGGTGACGGTCAGTGCCGCGGGCATTCCGACCCAACCCCGGCTCGCGGCGGTCGCGCCGGTCGGCGCCTTGCCGGCCAAGATCGCCGCGATGGATGCAGCGCTTGCGCACGCGCTTTCCGCTGCTGCCGGCGCCGACAGCCTCGACGACTTGTCGGTGTTGTCAAAGGCGCGCGCGCTGCGCAACAGGACGCGGCCGGACCTCGGCCGATCCGGAAAGCCCGGCGGGGGCTTGAAGGACAAGAAGGGCGACAAGAAAGGTCCGCTCTAAGTCGCCCTATCGGGTGAGCGCCACGACGCCGGGCAGTTCCTTCCCCTCCAGCCATTCCAGGAACGCGCCTCCAGCCGTGGAGACGTAGGAGAATTGCTCCTCGACGCCCGCGGCGGCCAACGCCGCGACGGTGTCGCCGCCGCCCGCCACCGACAGCAGCGCCTTCGCCTTGGTCAGCGCGGCGGCTTCCTTGGCCACCGCCACGGTCGCTCGCTCGAACGGCGGCGTCTCGAATGCGCCCAGCGGGCCGTTCCACACCAGGGTCTTGCACCCCTTCATCTCCGCGACGATCGCAGCGACCGTCTTGGGGCCGACATCAAGGATCATCTGGTCCTTCGGCACGGCATTGGAAGCGACCGTCTCGACCGGCGGATTGGCCTTGAACTCCGCCGCTACTACGGCGTCGACCGGCAACAGGATCGTGCAATTCTTGGCCTTCGCCTTGGCGAGGATTTCGCGCGCGGTGTCGGCCATCTCGCGCTCGGCCAGCGACTTGCCGATCTCCGCGCCCTGCGCGAACAGGAAAGTGTTGGCCATGCCGCCGCCGATCACCAGCCGGTCGACCTCGCCGACCAGGTTGCCGAGCAGGTCGAGCTTGGTGGAGACCTTGGCGCCGCCAACCACCGCCATCACCGGCCGCTTGGGATTTTCGAGCGCCGCCTGCAGATGATCGAGCTCCGCCTGCATCAGCCGCCCTGCTGCGGCCGGCAGCGCATGCGCGATGCCTTCGGTCGAGGCATGGGCGCGGTGCGCGGCCGAGAAGGCGTCGTTGACATAGAGATCGCCGAGCGATGCCAGCTGCTTGATGAAGGCCGCGTCGTTCGCCTCCTCGCCGTCGTGGAAGCGCAGATTCTCCAGCAGCAGCACGTCGCCGTCCTTCAACGCCTTGACGGCCTGCTCGGCGGCCGGGCCGACACAATCCTCGGCGAAGGTCACGCTCCGCCCCAGCGCCTCCGCCAGCGGCTCGACCAGCGGCTGTTGCGAGAATTCCGGCGCGCGCTTGCCCTTGGGCCGGCCGAAGTGCGACAGCACGACGACCCGGGCGCCCTTGCCGCTCAGTTCCTTGAGCGTTTCCGCCGAGCGCTCGATGCGGGTGGCGTCGGTGACCTTGCCGTCCTTCATCGGGACATTGAGGTCGCAGCGCACCAGCACGCGCTTGCCGGCGACATCCAGGTCATCAAGGGTACGGAACTTGGGCATTCAGATCCTCCAGATCGCCGGTCTGTGATGAGGGCCCGCCGGAAGGCGATCCGGCGATTGGCGCAGACTCGTGACGTGTCCTATCGTGCGCCGGAATTCAAGAGGGGTCGCATGACATATCGCTGTGCTTTGATCACCGGCGCCTCCAGCGGGATCGGCGAAGCCTTTGCCCGCGCCCTGCCGAGATCCACGTCCCTGCTGCTGACCGGCCGCGACCGGACCAAGCTGGCTCATCTCGCGAGCGAACTGGCCAACGGCGAGCGCAGCGTGCGCAGCATCGCCGCCGACCTGGCGACAGCGGAGGGGCGACAGGCCGTCATCGGTTTTGCCGAGGACCAGGCAATCGACCTCCTCATCAACAATGCCGGCATCGGCCAGCTCGGCCGGGTGGTCGACAATCCCCCCGAGCGCGAATCGGAGATGGCGCAGCTCAACATGCTGGCGCCGGTCGAGCTGACCCGCGCCTTGCTGCCCGGTTTGCTCAAGCGCTCGGGCGAAGGGCGGCATGGCGGGGTCATCTTCGTCGCCAGCGCCGCCGCCTTCCTGCCGGTTCCGCTGTTCGCGACCTATGCCGCCAGCAAGGCGTTCCTGCTGCACTACGCGGAGGCGCTGGCGGGAGAGTTGTCGGATTCGCCGGTCGACATCCTGGCGCTCTGCCCGGGTGCCACCAGCACACGCTTCTTCGAACGCGCCAGCATCGCGCGGCCCGCCAGCCTGCTGCAGATGCACGATGCCGACCGGGTGGCGCGCGAAGGGCTGCAGGCACTCGGGCGCCGGGTCGTTCATGTGGTAGGTCCGAGCAACTACCTGATGACTGCGGCCGCTCGCCTCCTGCCGCGCCGATTGGTCGCGGCCGCGGCCGAGCGGGCGATGCGCCGATTCAGAGGACAGTAATCAGAGATCAGAGGACAGAGGACAGGCGAGCAGGTCCCCCCGGCTTCCGCTTCTGTTCTCTGATCTCTGACCACTGTTCTCTGTTAACCAAACATTTGTCTATTTCCTAACAGGATGCGACCATAGCCGCGCCGCGCCGGCCCATGGTGGGCCAGGAGGCAGCATGACCAGCATTGCATCCAAACCGGCAGCGACGTGGCCCTGGCTGAAGTCCTATCCGCCGGGCATCGACTGGCAGACCCAGTTCACGCCGCGCCCGCTCTATCGCCTGCTGGACGACGCGGCCATCCGCTTTGGCGACAAGTCCTGCATCGACTTCCTCGACCGGCGCTGGAGCTTCACCGACATCAAGGCGCTGTCCGACCGCTTTGCGCGCGGGCTGCTCGAGCAGGGCATCCAGCCGGGCGACCGGATCGGTCTGTTCCTGCCCAATTGCCCCTATTTCGTGATCGCCTATTTCGGAATCCTGAAGGCCGGCGGCGTGGTGGTGAACTTCAACCCGCTCTATGCCGACCGCGAGATCGAGCATCAGATCCTGGATTCCGGCGTCGCCATCATGGTGACCATGGGGCTGGAAGGCCTGGTCGCCAAGCTGCGCCCGCAGTTCGAGCGCACGCCGCTCCGGCGCATCATCGTCTGCTCGCTGCCCAAGGCGCTGCCGTTCGCCAAGCGTCTGTTCGCGCCGTTCGCCTTGTCAAAGCAATTGGCGAAAACCGCCGACGACGTCCACTTCATCCCGTTCGAGGACCTGATCGACAATGACGGCAACGTCACGCCGCCGCCGATCGATCCCGTGACCACGCTGGCGCTGCTGCAATATACCGGCGGCACCACCGGCGTCGCGAAAGGCGCCGCGCTCAGTCATGCCAACGTCGACATCAACGTCCAGCAGGTGACGTTGTGGTTCAGCGGCTTTCCGAATGCGGCGGTGCGCTCTCTTGCCATCCTGCCCTTCTTTCACGCCTTCGCGATGACCTGCGTCATGAACTGGTCGCTGTCCGTCGGGGCGGAGATGGTGCTCGTGCCGCGCTTCCAGGCGGAACAGCTGTTGAAGCTGATCGAGAAGAAGAAGCCGACGGCGTTCTGCGCGGTACCGACGCTGTTCACCGCGCTCATGAACACGCCGGGCATCGACCAGTACGACTTGAGCTCGATCAAGATGATCATCTCCGGCGGCGCGCCGTTGCCGCTGGAAGTGCATCAGGATTTCGAACGGCGCACCGGCGCCCACATCGTCGAAGGCTACGGCCTGTCCGAATCGTCGCCCGTCACCTGCGTCAACCCGCCGCTGCGTCCGAAAACAGGTTCGATCGGCTTGCCGGTGCCCGGCACGATCTGCGAGGTGGTGTCGCTCGACGACCGCAAGACGGTGCTGCCGCCCGGCGAGACCGGCGAGCTCACCTTCACCGGGCCGCAGGTGATGATGGGCTACTGGAACCGGCCAGATGCGACGGCCGAGACCATCATCGACGGCCGATTGCATACCGGCGATGTCGGGCGGATCGACGAAGACGGCTATGTCTTCATCACCGACCGGCTGAAGGAGATGATCATCGCCTCCGGCTTCAAGATCTATCCGCGCAACGTGGAAGAGGCGATCTACGCCCACCCGGCGGTGCGGGAATGCGCGGTGATCGGCATCGGCGATCCCTATCGCGGCCAGACCGTGAAAGCGGTGATCGCGCTGAAGAGCGGCGAGCAGCTGACGACCGAGGCGCTGTGCGCCTTCCTCAAGGACAAGCTCTCGCCGATCGAGATGCCGAAGATCGTCGAGTTCCGCGCCGAGCTGCCGAAGACGGCGGTCGGCAAGATCCAGAAAAAAGTGCTGATCGAAGAAGAACGGGCCAAATCGGCCCTGCAGACGGAGACATAATCATGAGCAAGGCGGTGATCGCCGGCTACGTCCGTTCCCCCTTCCACTTCGCCGGCAAGGGCGCGCTGACCAAGGTGCGGCCCGACGACCTGGCGGCGACGGTGGTGAAGGGCC
>DATFDU010000336.1:0-2551 GCA_035251915.1 Dongiaceae bacterium
GATGTCCTGCGAGGCTTCGGTATGCCGGCTTTTGGCGGTTTCGAGCGAAACCTGTCCTGGCCGCATGTCGAGCTCGGCGAGACCGACAAGGAAATCCGCGTCACGGCGGAACTGCCGGGTCTCGACGAGAAGGACGTGGAGATTACCGTCGAGGATGGTGTGCTCACGCTTCGCGGCGAGAAGCGGTCCGAGGTCGAAGACAAGGATCGTGGCTATACCGAGCGCAGCTACGGTCGCTTTGAACGGCGTATCGGATTGCCGCAGGGCGTCGACCGTGACCACGCCGCCGCAACCTTCAGGAACGGCGTGCTGACAGTCACCTTGCCGAAGACGGAGGCGGCGAACGAAAATGTCCGCCGCATCCCGGTCAATGGCAAGGCGGCCTGACGGTCTGGCCCGGGACTTCGGTTCCGGGCCATCCGCCAACGATAACCACGCCGGACCATGTGCGGCGAGCGGGCTACCGCCAGATTCGCAAGCCGTGATCGAGCCTATGCCGCGCGCGACCAACCAGGGTGGACGCGGCGGGCGCGGACAATGGCGGGTGCGCTTCGCGCCGCGCTGGCGGCCCGTGGCCGATCCCCTGACCAGATGGACTGGCGGCGGCGATCCGCTCGAGACGATCGAGATGCGCTTTTCCGACCTGGAGACCGCAGCGGGCTACTGCCGGCGCCAAGGATTGGATTTCTCGATCCATGGCGCGCCGGGTCGCCAGCACCCGCTCCAAGGTCATCTACCACCGGAACCTGCGCAAGTGCTGTGCTGCTGGCCCACTGGTCCGCACGCACGATGCTGCAGCCGCTATCCGGCCGCGCTTGAAAGCGCCCTAGGCTCGGGGAGCGCGGTTGGCGTCGGGGGGATGGCATTTTCACATTCACCTTGATCAAAGGAGACGATTGATGCGAAAAATCCGTACAGCCGTCCTGGCTGGCGTGGCGGCGGTCGCCGCCATCGGTACCGCGCTGGCGGCGAGCCATGGCAGCCATGTGATGAAGGTCGGCCTGCCGGACGGTACGGTCGCCCGCATAGAATATGAGGGAGAAGTCGAGCCCAAGGTCACGGTTGCGCCTGCCTCCAGGGTTGCACCGATCACCTGGCTCGATCCATTCGAGCCGGCCGCATTCGCGCCGTTCGATCGGATCGCGGCCGACATGGACCGGCAGAGCGACCTGATGATGCGTCAGGTTCGCGCCTTGCCGCTCCCGGCAATAGCCGATGGCGGGAAGATCGACCTGGCGGCGTTGCGCAGCCTGCCTGCCGGGACCGTCAGCTACAGCTTCGTCTCGACGACCAACGGGGGAAGCACCTGCAGCCGCAGCGTTCAGGTCACCTCGCTTGGCTCGGGGCAGCCACCGAAGGTCGTGTCGAACAGCTCCGGTGACTGCCGCGAAGCGCCGTCGGCAACTGCCGCGCACCCGAACCGAACGGACGGAATGCGCCGCACATGACGCAGCCTGCTGTCGGCCATCCCGGCAGCTCATTCAAAGCCACCTGAATCATAAGGGAGCGGCGTCGGCGCTGCTCCCTTTGCAAGTTGTCCGTTGCTTGACGCATGCACATATCACCCAGCATCCTCTCCACCTTTATCACCCTGCTCGTCACGATCGGCCCGATCGAGACGGCGGTGGTCTTCGCCGGCCTGACGGCCGGAATTCACCGCAGCGAGCGGATCAGCCTTGCCACGCGCTCGGTCACGATAGCTGCCGGTGTGCTGCTGCTGTTCGCTGTGGCGGGCGGCGTCGTTCTTTCGCTCCTGCATATTTCGCTGCCCGCGTTCCGGGTGGCGGGCGGCGTGCTGCTGTTCCTCCAGGCGTTGACGCTCACCTTCTCCAGTCCTGGACTCTCATCCATCAGCGAGGGCGAGCGCCGGGAAGCCGAAGGGCCTGGCGACATCGCGGTCTTTCCGCTGGCGTTTCCCTTGATCGCGGGCCCCGGCAGCCTATCGGCCGCCGTGCTCGTCATGGGCCGCACTGACAACTGGATCGAGGGCGGCAGCGTGCTCGCGATGATCGTCGCGTGCGTGGTTTTAACTTGGCTCGCGATGCTCGCAGCCGACCGCCTTGTTCTGCTGCTGGGGAGCACCGGTGCCGACGTCGTCGGCCGCATCTCCGGCGTGCTTCTCGCCGGCCTCGCCGTCCAGTTCGTCTTCGACGGTCTCGCGGCCGCGCCGTTCCTGGCCGGCTGAATCAGCCGCTATGCGGCCCCGTCGAGCACCCGAAGCACCCGGTCGAGCATGGCGGCGTTGGAAGCGGCCTTGGGCAGTTCGCGGCGGGCGAAGCGCTGAAGCGGTGTGAGGTCCCGTCGCGGCAGTCGCAGTGTGATCAGGCTTTCCCCCAACGCATCCCGGGGCACGCGCTGGGCTGCCTTGCCGGAACGCAGGAAATGATCGAGGAGCCGCTTGCGGTCGGCAAAGGTCCAGCCCAACGCTTCCAGCTCATCGGGCGGCACCGACAGCAGCGCGAGCGCGAATTCCATGATGTCATCGAAGACGAGGGCGAGGCGGACCGTCCGTCCGCCTCGCCGGCGCCAGCGCTCGCCAAGACCGCCTGTC
>DATFDU010000337.1:0-6317 GCA_035251915.1 Dongiaceae bacterium
CGTGCTCGAACGTCCCGAACGATGGCGTGTAGCGCGGAAAGACGCACAGGATGCGGCGCGGATGGTGTGCGACTGCTTGGCTTCTCATGGCCGGCCCTTTTTCGGTGTTGACGCGTCACTGCGACTGTAGCCGTCGCTCTACTACACATGAAACGATGATGGGTTCCGTGTTCGATCCAATCCAAATGGCTCCCGCGATGCTCATTCTGGCACAGTTCGCGCGGATTTGAAGTGATTAAGCTATTGCGGGAACGGGGCTCGTGCCGCCGCTACTCCTCGATGGTGAGGATGCGCCGGATTTCGTCGGTCTTCAGGCCGATCGCCTGGGGCCGGCGGATGCCGGGCAGCGCGACCACGTCGTAGAGCTCGTGCAGGATGCCTTCCATCTTCAGCCAATGGACGGCAGCGCCGGTCCTGAGGTCGATGACCATGAGTGCGCAGATCGGGTCGGCGTTGCGGCGCGCCAGCGCCTCGTCCAGCGGCAGGCCGGTGAAGGTCTTGGTCTCGCGCGGCTGTGACAGGCCGACGATCGCGAAGTTGCCATGAAAGGTGAGGCCGCGCAGATAGCCGGGGCAGAATGCGATCTCCTCGAAGGCGCCGCTGCCGGCATCGATCGTGCCGAACCGTCCCGTCCCCGAATCCAGCAGATAGAGCTTGCCGTCATGGACGCGCGGCGAATGCGGCATGCTGAGGCCGCGCGCCGCGATCTCGTTCGCGCGCACGTCGATGACGATGCCGCCGCCCGTGCGGCGGTCGCGCCAGCCGTCGGCGACATCGGTCTCGCCCACCGCCGTGACATAGGCCGGTGCGCCGTCGCGCAGCGCAAGGCCGTTCAGGTGACAGCGGTCCTCCGGCACCAGCTTGGAGATGAAAGGCGGCCGCCACAGCGGACGGAAGCTCTTGCCCTCGGAAACGGTGGCGAGGCAGGAGAACAAGGTGTTGGCGAACACCGGCCGGGCGTTGGCATCGAGCGCGACATCGTGGATGTCGAGATCGCCGGTGGTGTAGGCAAGCTGCGGCACATACACGCGGTCATAACCCTCGTGCACTTCGCCCGGGCCCAGCACATTCTCGAACCGCCACAGCTGGTACAGCGTCGACATCCACAGGCTCTGGCCGTCCGACCATAAGCCCATGCAACGATTGAAGGTGCGCTCGAAGATCGACAGCCTTCCGGTCGGCTGCAAGCCGACGAAGATGATCTTGCCCGCCTGGTAGGTGGTGAAGGCGAGCGACAGGTTGCTCTCCGCCAGCCATTGCGGGAACTGGCGCGATGGGAACAGCTCGAACTTCGGCGCGGCGGACCCGGCGGTGCCCTTGTCCATCCCGGCGAGGCTACAGTCTCGTACTGGTCTGGTCGACAACCATCTTCATGCCTAGCGGGATGGCGGAATTCGCCCGACGGCTTCGGCTGATCGGTCGACAACGACGATCTCGCCGGTTGCCGGCGAGACCCCGGTCAGGGCGCGGATGTTGGCGCCGTGCGTCACCACCAGCAGCGTGCCGGCGCCTTGCCAGCCGGCGATGAGTTCGCGCGCACCTTCCGTCAGGGACTCGGTCTGATCGCGCAGCACCACGACATTGCTGAAGGTCGGCGCCGGCTCGACCACGCCCATGTCCAGCAGGCGCGCCGTGTCCATGCAGCGGCACCACGGCGACGACAGGATCCGCTCGAACGCGATGCCTTCGGCCTTGAGGCGCGTGCCGATCTGCACGGCCTCGTCCCGGCCCCGGTCGCTGAGGTTGCGCTGGGTCGCGCAATCCTCGAGCTTGAATCCGGGCGGGTCTCCGGTCCCGCCCGGCGCATCGGTGTGGCGCATCAGCGCGACGTGCCCGCCTGCCCGTAGCGCCGCCCACGCGGCCGCTTCATCGCCGCGCGCCGGAACCGCGGCTCCGAGAGCAATGGCGAGGGTCAGCGCAAGCAAGGCAATGCGATGCCGCATCTCGTCCTCAGAAATACGCGATCAGGCGACCGGCGCAGATGGCGCTGATCCACAGCAGGAGCGAGGCGAAGCCAGTCAGCCTGGCGCCGGCCGAGGCTTCGCCGTGCCACAGCGGCGCGCGGCGCCACGGCCCCAGATGCGCGATCGCGATGTTGATGAGCGCCGCCGCGATCAGCAGCAGCTTGGCGAGGAACGCTGGATTGCGCACGACATGGGCCGCATCCGCGCTGAACAGCAGGAACCCCATGCTGACCGCGACCACGAAGCCGACGCGCGATAGCGGCAGCAGCAGCTGCGCCATCGGCTGGATCGCAATGGCGCGGCCCAGGCCGAGCAGCCGGAGGTCGAGCGCCACGATCGAGCCCACCAGCACCACGAAGCCGAGGATGTGCAGGATCTCCGCCGCCGGATAGAGGAACGGCGAGGAGCGCATGAGGTGGCCGAGCGTGCTTTCCTGCAGCGCGAGAAAGATCGCCGGCGCCGGCTGATGCTCCACCGCGCTCTACCGGAGCTCGATGCGCTTGTCGTCCACGACGATGTATTCGATGCGCGCCTCGTCCGGCTTGCTCTTGTGCGGATAGCCGAACACCGTGCAGGTCTTGCCGACGGCGATCATCTCCGGCGTGATGCCGCGTCGCGTCATGCGCGATGGCGGGGCCAGCACAAAGTGCCAGAGCTTGCCGTTGGCCTCGACCTCGATCTCGCAATGCGGATTCTCGAAGGTCGACTTCTGGATCTCGCCGGTGAGTTCGAACGCCTTCCCGACGTCGTATCCGCTCCAGCCGTGATGCGCGAAGGCGGCGCTCGGGACCAGCGCGGCCGACATGGACAGGAACAGGCGGCGGCTCATGGGTGTCATGAATTCCTCCGAAATGAGAGAACGCACGACGGTCGGCCGGATTCATAGCGCGGATGGCGCCGCAGTTCAAATCACCGAAGTGCGATGCGGACGCGCGCAGGCACAAATCGGCTCATTGGGCACCATAGGTGATCAGCCGCTCGCCCGGCTCGAACGCCGCGATGGACTGCCGCCAGGAAGCGCGCGGCCAGCGCAGCTGCACCGAGGCATCCGCCGGCCGGTAACAGGCGGTGTAGAGCGTGCCCCAGCCGTCTTTCTGCACCGGGCGATGGATCGGCGCCTGCAGGAAGCGGTCGCTCAGGTGCTCGAGCGTCTCGTCGGGATTGCCGATCACGTTCTCCAGCAGGGCCTCGCGCCGCACCGTATCGGCGATGCGCGGATCGTCCGGCCGCAGGTTGGTGTCCTGCCGGTTGGCGGAATATGGCTCGCGCCGGACCTCGGGCTCGCGGTCGGGCGAGATGAAGACCGTCCGCCAGTCGCCGGCGCGATCGAGGATCGCGAGATTGTACGGCAGGTGGACCGGCACGCGCCGCAGCACCGCGAGCGCCTCCTTCGCGTTGCGGCAGGTCTCCAGGATGTAGCGCAGCACGAGCGCGATGCCGAAGCCTTCGCCTTCCGCTCTGCGCCCGCCGAAGGCGAGCGAGACGCAGAGCCCTTCCTGGTTGACGCCATCGAGCACGCCCCACAGGCAGTCGCTCATGCTCAGCGTCGTCATCGACGTGAAGCGGCCGTGCAGCAGCACCGCGTCGCACAGCTCCGGCGGGTAGTCGTAGTTGCGGACGAGGCCCGGGCGGTCACGTGTCCACAGAGCCTGGGTGCAGCCGCTGACGAACGGCGGCGGCTGCCATAGCGACAGGAACCGGGCGGCCAGGTCGCTGCCGCCGAAGCGCTCGGTCAGCCGCTGCCAGGCCGGCACCAGCTCCGGCATGTGCTGCTCGAGGCTGCGGGCGCAGGCGAGATAGCTCGGCCGTGTGGCATCGCCGTCCTGCAGGTACCAGCGCAGATAGCTGGGCCAGCGCGACTCGAACAGCGGCTGCAGGCTCGATCCCGAGCCGTCATCCTCGACGGCGCGGAATGTCAGCCCATTCATTGCCGCCTGGTCACTTGCTGAGGAATGCGTCGGGCGCCGGCGTTGCGTTCGGCTCCGCGCTCTCCCGCAGGAACATGCGGCCCAGCTGCTCCTTGGGATCCGCGGCGCCGACATTGCCCGGCTGCACCGGCATCGCCCGATCCGGCGCCGCCGGATTCTCGCGCGCACGCCGGCCGGGGCGCACCAGCGGGCCGAGCGAGTCAAGATAGGCGCGGTCGAACTTGCGGTCATAGACCGGGAAATCGACCTGGCGGTCGCGGAAGCTCTTCATCGGCTGGCCGAGATGGCGCATGCCGCGCTGGCGCTGGTGGCGCACCTGGTCGAGGTCGATCTCGATCGGGATGAACTCCTCGTTGGTGGAGGACTGGTGCACCACGCGGCCCGACGGATCGAACACCGCGGACTGGCCGTTGCCGCCGGCGGCAAGGCCGTTGATGTCGAAGATGTAGCACTGGAACATCGCGGCCGACCCCTTGGCCACCGCAAGGTCGACGTCGCGATCGATGGTGTGCGTCATCACCGGATGCAGCACGACCTCCGCGCCCATGGCCGTGATGGTGCGCATGGTCTCCGGGAACCAGATGTCGTAGCAATTGAGCAGTCCGAAGCGGCCCACGTCCGGCACGTCGAACACGCAGAACCGGTCGCCCGGTGCGACGCCTTCCTCGAACGGCGTGAACGGGAACATCTTGGAATAGCGCGCGATCACCTCGCCCTTGGGGTTGATGACCGGCGAGGTGTTGTAGATCGCGCCGTCGCGCTTCTCGTAGAGCGAACCGGGCACGAACCAGATGCCATGCTCGCGCGCCATCTCCTGGAACTCTTCCTCGGCGGGCCCGGGCAGGGCTTGCGCGTAATGCAGCGACGAGCCGAACGGCGCCAGCTCGGACAGCAGCACCATCTCCACCCACGGGTAGTAATGCATCAGCAGCTTCAGGCGCTGGCGGATGCCATCGATGTTTCGCTCCGGCAGGACATGCATCTGGATGCCTGCGATGGCGAACGGGGTCATGCAAAGCTCCGACTCGGTTTCAACGCTCGGCGCTACCAGACCCGATATATGGGATACTGGCAACGCCGGCGCCGGAGGCAACCTGCCGCAGCCGGGTTAAGATATTGTTGAGCAAGGAAATATCCGGGAATGTCCAACGCGTCGGAGGGCTTCGTCGGCCGGGACGCGGTTCAGGCACCGTTCATCCCCGATCGGCATAGTAGAGCCGTTGGGGACCAAGCAACTCGAGAAAAGCCCGACGCGGCCGGGCTGAGCAGCAGCCGGCCGACCAATAAGGCACCCGCACGAGGCGAGGGCCCGACCCCGAGGCCTGACCGCCGCTCGACCCCTCCCTTCCCCTCAGCTGGGAGGGGTTTTCTTTTCATTGGTCACGACGTGCTTGGTGCGAGGTTACTCTCGCACTGGTCGAAGCGGGAGGGGCGAACGTGCGTCGCAGCAAAGTCTTGGGGATCGCTAAACCCGGTCAGAAATGGCGCACGACATCGCGCCTCCAACACCCATTGAATGATCGCCGCCTGAGTGCGTTCGTTCAGGCGCATACGGGAGCAACAGTAGGCGATATCGCTTATCATTTCAGGCGCTAACCGCTCTATATTCTCGAACGTTTGCGCAAGTTAGCGAAGAAGATGCGCATAACCATCGATGCCAAGTGGAGAGTGTTCAGTCCCGACGCTCAGAGCTTGAGGACTCCCGCACACGCGGTCAAAGCAGTTCCGACGTTGAATCAGCGGCGCATGCTTGCTGAGCGTCTCGCTAATCAGGACCGTTCCGATTGGGTCGAGAATGTGGAGGCTTGTTGGCTTGACCTCCAGGCCAGCGCACATCTCTGGATCAAGAACGCAGAAGAGCAACTAGACAAGATTGCGCGTCAAATCGGCGGCTCCGCTAACGTGTACTTGGTCGATTCGCAAGTTCCGGTGGAGACAAGAAATAAGGCCCGCCAGATACTCGAAGTAGCAAACGCTGTTCGGGTGGCAAAGAGGGATGGTTCAATCGACTGGTGGGTATTCGCGCCCTTCAAATGGCCAAAGGTCGACATAGAGCGGCTCGTGGAGAGCGTTTGTGGTAAGATTTCGCCGAGTTCTAGGGGGCTACTTGACGCTATCGGCTACCACGTCGGTCAAAGCGGTCTGCTTAGGAACGAGAGGCGAAAGGTTCTGCGAGACGCGATGCTGACGCCTTCTCTGCCAGTTTCTGACTATATGCCGCCCCTATCATGTCGAAGGCTCGAGCGCATCGCTTATACAATTGCCTTCGAGGCAAACACTCACAAGCGCATCAAGGACCGCGACTATTCGCAGGCGGTAGCCGACTGGGTGGAGGACCTGGAGTGGCTGAAGGTGAATTTCTATCTGGGCGAGTGCGATGGGGGTGGATTTCCGTGGCCGGAAATCCACTGAGTTGCCTTCACTG
>DATFDU010000338.1:0-5896 GCA_035251915.1 Dongiaceae bacterium
CGGTATTCGGGCGGCGTCAGCTCGTCGTCGGCCTGCAGATAGACCCGCACGCCGCGGCGCTGCTCCATCTCCTCGATGGCGCGGCGCTTGTGGTTGAGCATGAACAAGGCGACCGCGGTCGGCACGAAGATAGTGACGCCCGGGCTGAAGCTGCGCGCGATCTCCTCCTCGGCCATGCGGAGCACGTGCAGCGCGGTCGATTCCACCGAGCGCACGCGGCCGGTGCCGTGGCAGTGCGCGCAGGCCTCGGTGCTGGCTTCCACCAGGCTCGGATGCAGCCGCTGGCGTGACATCTCGAGCAGGCCGAAGGTGGAGATGCGGCCGATCTGGATGCGCGCGCGGTCGTTCTTCAGCGCTTCCTTGAGGCGGCGCTCGACCGTCGCGTTGTTGCGGTTCTCCTCCATGTCGATGAAGTCGATGACGATGAGGCCCGCGAGGTCGCGCAGCCGCAACTGGCGCGCCACCTCCTCAGCCGCTTCGATGTTGGTGCGCAGCGCAGTCTCTTCGATGTTGCGCTCGCGGGTCGCGCGGCCGGAGTTGACGTCGATCGCGACCAGCGCCTCGGTCTGGTTGAGGACGATGTAGCCGCCGGAGCGCAGATGCACCACCGGCTCGTGGATCGCCGCGATCTGGCTCTCGATCTGGTAGCGCTGGAACAGCGGCTGCGATTGGTCGCGATAGGCCTGCACCCGGCGGGCATGGCTCGGCGTCAGGGTGCGCATGAAGTCGCGCGCAGCCCGGTACGATTCCTCGCCCGCCACGATGATGTCGCCGATGTCGCGGGTATAGAGATCGCGGATCGAACGCTTGATCAGGCTGGCTTCCTCGTAGATCAGCGCCGGCGCGGAGGATTTCAGCGTCACTTCGCGGATCTCGTCCCACAGCCGCAGCAGGTATTCGAAGTCGCGCCGGATTTCCGGCTTGGCGCGCTCCATGCCAGCGGTGCGCACGATCACCGCCATGCCGTCCGGCGCGTCGAGGTCGTCGATGATCGACTTCAGGCGCTTGCGGTCATTGACGCTGGTGATGCGGCGCGAGATGCCGCCGCCGCGGTCGGTGTTCGGCATCAGCACGCAATAGCGGCCGGCCAGCGACAGGTAGGTGGTGAGGGCGGCGCCTTTGTTGCCGCGCTCCTCCTTGGTCACCTGCACCAGCAGGATCTGCCGGCGCTTGATGACTTCCTGGATCTTGTAGCGGCGCAGGTTGCGCTGCCGGCGGCGGCGGGCCTGCTCCTCGTCGACCTCGGGATCGTCCTGCGATGCCGGCTCCTCGCCGCCGATCACATCGACGATTTCGGCCGTGGTCTGCACCTCGACCAGCTGGGCTTCAGCCGGCGCAGGCAACTCGGCATCGCCGTTGCCGCCCTCGGTCGTGCCTTCGGCCGGCCGGACATCGGCCGCGCGCGCGGCCGGCGCCTCGCTGTCGGAGGCGGTATCGGGGGCGGCATCATCGACGCTGCTGGCCGGGGCGGCTGGCGCGGCGGTCGTGATCTCGTCGACCGGCGCGCTGCGCAGTTCGAAGCGCGGCGTTTCGAGCGCGGCGCTCCCGGAGCTCGTCTCGGGCTGCTCCCAGGGCGAAACCAGCTCGTCGGCCGCGCGCGGCGGTAGGGCCGAGGCGTCGCTCTCCGGCTGACCCGGTCCCTCGACCGGGGCGATCGCCGCGCCGGGTTCGGTGTGAGCCTCCTCGCCGTGCGCAATCGAGGTCGCACGCGTCTCGCTGGCATGCTGCCAGATGTTATCCGCCGATCCGCCATCGTCGCTGGGTGCTATCGCGGCACCCGCGTCGGATCTGCTGTCCTCGAACGGCGCTTCGCTGGCACTGCTTTCGGCGCCGGCCATGGCGTCGGTGTCGTCCTCGGCATGGTCGTCGAACGCCGCAGCCGGCTGATGCTCGATGACCTCATCCTCATCGTCATCATCGACTGCCGCTTCGCGCAGCAGCTTTTCGCGGTCGGCGACCGGGATGCGGTAATAGTCGGGATGGATTTCGCTGAAGGCCAGGAAACCGTGGCGGTTGCCGCCATATTCGACGAACGCCGCCTGGAGCGACGGTTCGACGCGGGTTACCTTCGCGAGATAGATGTTTCCTTTAAGCGGGCGTCGGCTGGCGACCTCGACGTCAAATTCTTCCAGCTTCCTTCCGTCCGCCACCGCGACCCGGGTTTCCTCCGGGTGGGTGGCGTCGATCAACATGACCTTTGCCATAGTGGATAGACTCCTCAACGCGCCAAACGTCGCCGGCATCTGCTGCGGGCGGCGGCGCGAAACTCGTGGTTGAATTCCAGGTGTGCGACATGACGACCTGTGGCTAACGGATCTCCCGGCCGGCGCCTTTATCTCTCGATGAAAGTGCGATGACAGGGTGACCCAAAACGTCCCGGGCCGCCTTTTCCGATGCCGGCCCCGCTAAGGGAGCGTCATCGAAGGGTGGCGGAAACCGAAACCCAGTTACACCCGGCGGCGCAAACGCTTGTGGCTTTACCTTTCCTTAAGCCTAAGAAGGGCTTAATCACCACAAAGCGACTCTCAGCCGGGCCGGCCGCAGCATATGCGGCGAGCCCCGGCGTGACAACGTTAATCAGCGCGAGTTCCAGGCGCGATCCGAGTCGATCTGGAAAAGTGTTGATTCGCAGTAAGTTACAGGTATATATTGCGGTTGATTCACCGGAGTCGGTTTGTAATGCGTTTAATTGGCTGGATTCTTGGCCTGGTGCTGTTGCTCGGGGGAGCTGCGCAAGCCGCTGCCAAACCGGCCATCATCGACGCGCGCCTGGGGGTCGAGCCCGGCCTGACCCGCGTGGTCATCAGCCTGACGCAGCGCAGCGACTTCAAGGTCTTCACCCTGGCCGACCCCTACCGCGTCGTGATCGACCTCAGCGAGGTCGACTGGAAGGTCCCCAGCGGCACCAAGCTGCAAGGGCAGGGCCTGGTCGCCGGCATGCGCTACGGTCTGTTCAAGGCCGGCACCTCGCGCGTCGTCCTCGACCTGATGGAACCGTCCGAGGTCGCCCGGGCGGAGTTCGTGCCGCCCGCCAACGGCGAGCCGCTGCGGCTCCTGCTCGATCTGCGACCCGTTCCCGACACCCAGTTCCGGGCCCAGCTCAAGAACTCGACCGTCTCGTACAGCGCCATCGCCGCGATCGCGCCGGCCACCAAGCCGGCCAAGACGGCGGCCAGGACCGGCGGCAGCGGCAGCACCGGCAGCGGGACTGGCGCGGCAACAGGCGCCGTGGGCGGCGCCGCGGCCAAGCAGCCGATCGAGGAGCCGAAACGCGGCAGGCCTCTGATCGTCATCGATCCGGGACATGGCGGCAACGATCCGGGCGCCGTCGGCAGCACGGTCAACGAAAAGCAGCTGACCCTGGCCGTCGCCAAAGCGCTCAAGAAGGAACTGGAAGATACCGGCAAGTTCCGGGTCCTGCTGACCCGCAGTCGCGACGTCTACATCCCCCTGCGCGAGCGCTTCGGGTTGGCGCGCGAAAAGGGCGCCGAGCTCTTCATCTCGCTGCACGCGGATTCCCACAACAACCCGCTGACCCGCGGCGCCTCGGTCTACACCCTGTCGGAGAAGGCATCGGACGCCGAATCCGAAGCGCTGTCCGCCAGGGAGAACAAGTCGGACATCATCGCCGGCGTCGACCTCACCAAGCAGAGCAACGTGGTCAGCAACATCCTGATCGACCTGGCCCAGCGCGACACCAAGAACATGTCGACGCGCTTCGCCAGCCTGCTGGTGCGGGAGTTGAAGGAGCAGACCATGCTCCTCGGCAATACCCACCGCTTCGCCGGCTTTGCCGTCCTGAAGGCGCCTGACGTGCCCTCGGTGCTGGTCGAAATGGGCTATATTTCGAGCAGCAAGGACGAGGCCCTGCTGAGCAGCTCCAGCCACCAGAAGAAACTGGCCCGGGCAGTCCGCCAGGCGGTCGAGAACTACTTCTCCTGGCAGGAACTGGTGCGCCGCTCCTGAAGCCGGAACCCCGGTCGATCGCGGCTGTTGCGTTGCACGCCAATGGATAGGTTTGGGGTGTGCCCGGCATGTCACAAGCGGTCATGTCACAGGCGTTTGTGTTGCCATAATTTAACCTTGATCTAGCATCATGGCTTGGACTAAGGCGGACGCATCGGAACAAGGCGCCAGGGGGCGCATCCGGTGGCATCTGCCGCGGCGTATCGAACAATAGGGGGCCACGGCCGGCCCGATCATGCGACTGACCAGAATCCTCTCTTTCCTGCTCGGCACATTGCTGTTCCTGGCTCTCGTCGGAGCGATCGCGGCTTGGCTGGTCTACGAGCATTTCTCGCAGGACCTGCCGGACTACTACCAGCTCGCCAGCTACGATCCGCCGGTGGTCTCGCGCATCTATGCCGGCGACGGCCGCCTGCTGGCAGAATATGCGACCGAGAACCGGGTGTTCGTGCCGATCAGCGCGATGCCGAAGCGCGTCATCAACGCGTTCCTGGCGGCGGAGGACAAGACCTTCTACACGCACCCGGGCGTCGATCTGCCCGGCGTCATCAACGCCGTCTGGACCAACATCAAGAATTATGGCGACCGCCGGCCGGTGGGCGCGTCCACCATCACGCAGCAGGTCACCAAGAACTTCCTGCTGTCGAGCGAGGTCTCCTACAAGCGCAAGATCCGTGAGATGATCCTGGCGCTCAGGATCGAGAAGGCCTTCACCAAGGACCGCATCCTCGAGCTCTATCTCAACCAGATCTATCTCGGCTCCGGCAATTACGGCGTCGCGACCGCGGCGCTCAACTATTTCAACAAATCGCTCGACGAGCTGACGATCGGCGAGGCGGCGTACCTGGGCGCGCTGCCCAAGGCGCCGAACAACTACAACATCGTGCGCGATCACCAGGCGGCGCTCGACCGCCGCAACTGGGTGATCGACCGCATGCGCGAAGACGGCCACATCACGGTGGAGGAAGCCGAGGCGGCGAAGCAGGAGCCGCTGGAGCTGCACAAGCGCGCCGAGACCGAGCATGTCGTCGCCGACTACTTCGCCGAGGAGGTGCGACGCGAGATCGTGCAGCGCTTCGGCGAGGATGGCCTCTACAAGAAAGGCCTCGCGATCCGCGCCACGATCAATCCCCGGCTACAGGAGCTCGCCGACCGCGTGCTGCGCCAGCATCTGGTGGCCTATGACAAGACCCAGGGCTATCGCGGCCCGCTGCAGCACGTCGACAGCGTGGAGGATTGGCAGAAGACGCTGGAAGCGCTGCCGCCGATGCCGTGGCTGTACAGCTGGCAGCCGGCGATCGTCATCGAGGCGACCAAGGCGACGGCCACCATCGGCTTCAAGGACGGAACCACCGGCGAGATCCAGGTAGCCGACCTGGGCTGGGCGCATCCGCTTTCGGCTGAAGGCAAGCGAGGCCCCGCGCCCGACGCGACCACCGACGTGCTGAAGATCGGCGACATCATCGCGGTCGAGCCGCTGGTGGAAGAAGGCAACGTCATCCCGGGCCGCTACGCGTTGCGGCAGGTGCCGGAGATCAGCGGCGCCATGGTCGCGATGGATCCGCACACCGGCCGTGTCCTGGCGATGACCGGCGGCTGGTCGTATCAGCAGTCGGAGTTCAACCGCGCGACCCAGGCTCGGCGCCAGCCCGGTTCGTCCTTCAAGCCGCTGGTCTATCTTGCCGCGCTGGAATCCGGCTTCACGCCCTCCACCATGATCCTCGACGCGCCGATCGTGATCGACCAGGGGCCGGGGCTGCCGCTGTGGCGGCCGGAGAACTATGCGCAGGACTTCCTCGGCGCCGCCACCATGCGCCGCGGCCTGGAGAATTCGCGCAATCTGATGACGATCCGCATGGCGCAGACCATCGGCATGGCCAAGGTGGCGGAGATGGCATCGCGCCTCGGCGCCATCGACAACATGCAGCAG
>DATFDU010000339.1:0-4503 GCA_035251915.1 Dongiaceae bacterium
CGCCATCACCTTCATGGCACCGTAGAGCGCATCGGTGATGCATTGCGAGGTCTCGACATTGCCGGCGACCACCGCCGCCGGATAGGTCGGGCGCAGCATGCAGCCCTCCGGAATCACGATGTCCAGCGGCTCCAGGCACCCCGCATTCATCGGGATCTCATCGTCGATCATGGTGCGGAAGACGTAAAGCACCGCGGCTTTCGCCACTGCGGACGGCGCGTTGAAGTTGTTCGGCCGCTGCGGCGAAGTGCCGGTGAAGTCGATCTTCGCCCGCCGCGCTTTCTTGCCGACCGTGACCTTGACGGCGATCTTCGCGCCGTCGTCCATCTCGTAGACGAACGAGCCGTCGCTCAGGCGGTCGATGACGCGGCGCACCTGCTCCGCGGCGTTGTCCTTCACATGGCCCATATAGGCATGCACGACGTCGAGGCCGAACTGCTCGACCATCCGCCGCAGCTCCTGCACGCCGCGCTCGTTGGCCGCGACCTGCGCCTTCATGTCGGCGACATTCTGCTCGGCGTTGCGGGCCGGATACTTGCCGCTCGCCAGCAGCGCGCGCAGATCGGCTTCGAGGAATCGGCCCTGGTCCACCAGCTTGAAATTGTCGATCAGCACGCCCTCTTCCGCCACCTCGCGGCTGTCCGGCGGCATCGAGCCCGGCGTGATGCCGCCGATGTCGGCATGATGCCCGCGGCTCGCGACATAGAACAGGATCACCTTGCTGCCTTCGTCGAGCCCGTTCTCGCTGAACACCGGCGTGATGACCGTCACGTCGGGCAGATGCGTGCCGCCGTTATAGGGCGCGTTCAGCACATAGACGTCGCCCGGCATGATGGTCGATTTGCCGGTCGCGTCGCGATTGGCGCGGATGATGGTCTCCACCGACTCGCCCATCGAGCCCAGATGCACCGGCATGTGCGGCGCATTGGCGATCAGCTGGCCGCGCTGGTCGAACAGCGCGCAGGAGAAGTCCAGCCGCTCCTTGATGTTCACCGAGTAGCTGGTCTTCTCCAGCGTCGAGCCCATCTGCTCGGCGATCGACATGAACAGGTTGTTGAAGATCTCCAGCATCACCGGATCGACCGTCGTTCCGATCGCCGCCTGCCGGGCCAGCGTCTTGCGCCGCTCCAGCACCAGGTGCCCGCGCGCTGTCGCCACCGCGGTCCAGCCCGGCTCCACGATGGTGGTGCTGGTCGGCTCCAGGATGATGGCGGGGCCATTCGCTTCCTGACCCGGTCGCATCTCCGCGCGGTCCAGCACGGGTGCCTGGTGATGCGCGCCCTCCGCCCAGAACGGCACCAGCGCCTTCGGTTTAGCGTCGGCGCGCTCTCCCGAGGTCAGCACCGGATCGGCCACCGCCTCGGTGCGGCCGATCGCCTCGATGCTGACCGAATCGACGATCAGCGCCTTGTCCGGCACGATGAAGCCGTACTGCCGCCGGTGCGCCTCCTCGAAGCCGGCCTTGATCGCGTTGAGATCGCCGAATTTCGCCAGCAGCGGCGCATCGGTGCCAGCATATTTGATGTGCACGTGCCGCTCGACCTCGATCGCGGACTCCTCGATCTCCTGCGCCAGCAACTCCGCCTCGCCCTCGCGCGCCAGCTCGTCGAGCGCGCCGGTCAACGTCGTCATGGCCGCCGCGTTCAGCTGCGTCTCGATGGTGCGGTGGCGCAGCGCGCGCACGTCCGCGAGGCCCATGCCGTAGGCCGACAGCACGCCGGCGAAGGGATGCAGGAAGATGCGCTTCATGCCGAGCTCATCGGCCACGCGGCAGGCATGCTGCCCGCCCGCACCGCCGAAGCAGGCGAGCGTGTAGCGGCTGACATCGTAGCCGCGCTGGATCGAGATCTCCTTGATCGCGTTCGCCATGTTGGCGACCGCGACTTTCATGAAGCCCTCGGCCGCTTCCTCCGCAGAAATCTTCTTGCCGCTGGCTGCCGAGATTTCCTCGGCCAGCGCGTCGAATTTCGCCGCGACGATCTCGCGATCCAGCGTCTGGTCGGCGTTGCGCCCGAAGATGCGCGGGAAGAAGTCGGGGTTGAGCCGGCCCAGCATCACGTTGCAATCCGTCACGGCCAGCGGCCCGCCGCGGCGATAGCTGGCGGGGCCGGGATTGGCGCCGGCCGAATCCGGACCGACCCGGAAGCGTGCGCCGTCGAAATGCAGGATCGAGCCGCCGCCCGCCGCGACGGTGTGTATCTGCATCATCGGCGCGCGCACCCTGACGCCGGCGACCTGCGCGTCGAACGTGCGCTCATAGGCGCCGCTCCAATGGGACACGTCGGTCGAGGTGCCGCCCATGTCGAAGCCGATGATGCGGTCGAACCCGGCGAGCCGCGCCGTTTCCACCGCGCCGACAATGCCGCCGGCCGGACCGGACAGGATGCTGTCCTTGCCCTGGAACTTGCCGGCGTCGGTCAGGCCGCCGCTGGATTGCATGAACATGAGGCGCGTGCGGGTGTTGCCGATCTCGCGCGCCACCTGGTCGACATAGCGTCGGAGGATCGGCGACAGATACGCGTCGACCACCGTGGTGTCGCCCCTGCTGACCAGCTTCATCAGCGGCGAGATGCGGTGGCTGACCGAGATCTGCTTGAAGCCCAGCTCTTCCGCCAGCTCGGCCAGCGCCTTCTCATGCTGCGTGTGGCGGAAGCCGTGCATCAGCAGAATCGCCACGCCTTCGAAGCCGGCCGCGCGCTTGGCCAGCAGATCGCGCCGCGCCGCTGCCAGATCGAGCGGCTTCAGGACGGCACCTTCCGCGGTGATGCGCTCGTCCACCTCGATCGCCTCGGCATAGAGCAGCTCCGGCAGCTTGATCTCGCGCGCGAAGATCTTGGGCCGGTTCTGGTAGGCGATGCGCAGCGCATCGCGGAAGCCCTTGGTGATGACCAGCAGCGTGCGCTCGCCCTTGCGCTCGAGCAGCGCGTTGGTCGCGACGGTGGTGCCCATTTTTATGGCAGCGACGTCGGCCGGAATCGGCGCACCCGCCGCGAGCCCGAGGATGTCACGGATGCCCTGGATCGCGGCGTCGCGGTAGCGCTCCGGATTCTCCGACAGCAGCTTGTGCGTCACCAGCGAGCCATCGGGCCGCTTTGCCACCACGTCGGTGAAGGTGCCGCCGCGATCGATCCAGAACTGCCAGTCGCTCATGCAAAAATCCTTGAAAGCGCCGCATTTCCCTGCGACGAAGCGCCCCGACTATAGCGCCTGCCTGGGATGGTTCCAGCCTTGGCTCGACCGGCCCCGGCCGCTATGGTTGGAGCGGCGGGAGAGACCACAATCACCACATGAGCATCTGGGGCAAAATCATCGGCGGCGTTGCCGGGTTCGCTTTGGGCGGCCCGCTGGGTGCGTTGCTGGGCGCGATCGCCGGCCATGCCGCCGACCGCCGCCTGGAGCAGGCCGAGCCGGCCGCCGAGCAAGAAGATACCTCGCTGGACGACCGGTCGGCGACGCGCCAGATCGCCTTCACAATCGCCGTCATCGTGCTCGGCGCCAAGATGGCGAAGGCCGACGGCGTGGTCAGCCGTGCCGAGGTCGCCGCCTTCAAGGAAGTGTTCCACGTGCCGGCCCACGAGCTGAAGAACGTCTCCCGGGTGTTCGACCAGGCCAGGCAGGATCCGGCAGGCTTCGAGCCCTACGCCAAGCAGATCGCCCGTCTGTTCCGCAAGGATCATCCGGTGCTGGAAGAGCTGCTCGACGGGCTGTTCCACATCGCCAAGGCCGACGGCGGCGTGCACGAGGCTGAGATTGCCTTCCTCAGGAACGTCGCCAACATCTTCGGCCTCGACGACAACGACTTCGCCCGCATCCGCGAAGGCCATCTCGGCCCCGACAAGGGCGACCCCTACACCATCCTCGGCACCAACCGCCTGGCCAGCAACGAGGAGATCAAGCAGGCCTGGCGCAAGCTGGTGCGTGACACGCACCCGGACAAGCTGATGGCGCAGGGTCTGCCGCACGAATTCATCGAGCTGGCGAACGAAAAGCTCGCCACCATCAACGCCGCCTACGACAAGGTCGCCAAAGAGCGCGGCATCCATTAGAAGAACCACCCGATGCCACCCGCCTTGCCGCAACTTGCGTTACGCAACGCCGCGATCACGTTCGGCGGCAAGCCGCTATTCTCCGGCATCGATGTCACGCTCGGCCGCGGCGAGCGGGTGTGCCTGGTGGGCGCAAACGGCTCCGGCAAGTCGACAATCCTGAAGGCGCTGGCGGGCGAGATCGAGCTCGACCAGGGCAAGCGGTTCCTGCAGCCCGGCGTCACGGTCGGCTACCTACCGCAGAATGCGGATTTGAGCGGTCGCGGATCGGTCGCCGACTATGTCGCCGCCGGCGCGCACGACACCGACGCCGACCACTATCGCGTCGCCTGGGTGCTGGACCACGTAAAGCTGGAAGGCGGCCGCGCGATCAGCACATTGTCCGGCGGCGAAGGGCGGCGCGCGGCGTTGGCGCGCACGCTGGTGAGCCGGCCCGACCTGCTGCTGCTGGACGAGC
>DATFDU010000340.1:0-2065 GCA_035251915.1 Dongiaceae bacterium
CGCAAGGATGATCTGTGCCAGGTGTCGCGGCCGTAGAGCCGTCCCTCTAGAATCGACGCTCGGAGTCCGTCTTGCACGTTTCAGCGCGCGGCGGTGATTTGTCATGGGTGGCTTGCGGCTGAGTATTGAGCTCACAAGCAAGCGGGAGGAATACACCATGACAAAGCTAAATCACGAAAAGGCCAACAAGCGGGAACGTGCGTTGAAGTCTTACTATGCCCACGCTGCGTGGGAACTAGGCGACTGGTGGCGAGTAAGGCAGCCACGACAGCCGACACGACAACAACACGATCGGAGCCTGACGTGTGGGACCGGGCGCCGCGGCGCCATTAGGTCGAGTTAGACGCGGAGAGGCAGCAAGTCGAGTCCAGCAAGAGGGTTTTGCCTCCGACTTGCGATCAGAACATATGCCCGAAGCGGCGGGCCTTGGTGACGAGGTACTGGGTGTTGTGCTGGTTCGACGGGAAGATGTGCGGCACGCGTTCGACGACGCGGATGCCGCATTGCTCGAGACCGCTCATCTTTTCCGGATTGTTGGTGAGCAGGCGCACGGCGCTGTGCCCGAGCTGGCGCAGCATCTCGGCGGCGGGCTGGTAGACGCGTTCGTCGGCGCCGAAGCCGAGCTGCAGGTTGGCTTCGAGCGTGTCGGCGCCGTCGTCCTGCAGGTTGTAGGCGCGCAGCTTGTTGATGAGGCCGATGCCGCGGCCCTCCTGCGCGAGATACAAGACGATACCTGAACCGCTCTTCGCAATCGTCTCGATCGCGCCGCGCAGCTGGTCGCCGCAATCGCAGCGCAGCGAGCCGAGCAGGTCGCCGGTGAAGCACTCGGAGTGCAAGCGGATCAGCACCGGCTGCGCGGGATCAGGATTGCCGATCACGATGGCGAGATGCTCCTTGCCGCCGTCGGCCGGGCGGAAAGCGATGATCTCGGTGTTCTCGGCGCCATGCAGCGGCACGCGCGCAGAGCCGACGCGCTTCAAGGAACCGGCGAGCGCCCGGCTGTGCGCGGCGAGGCCGGTGCAGTCGAGCACGAAGGTCTCGTCGACCCAGTTGCCGAGCGTACCCGGGGGCAGCGCGATCATGATGGCGGCGGGCAGCAGGCGGGCGGCCTTCGCCAGGTCGATCGCGGCCTCGGCCAGCTGCAGCGGCAGATCGTCGGTCAACGCGACGCCAAGCGCCGGCGTGTCGCGGGTCTCGGCGGTGGGGTCGGCGAGCTGGCGGACCGCTTCCGCGCCGATCGCAGCGGGCAGCCGGCAGATCGCCAGCGCGCGGCCGGCGCCGCCCGGCGGCATCAGGCCGAGATCGGCGGCGCGCGAGGCGGTGAGGATGAGGCGCGGACCGCCGTTGGAGTCCGGGCCGTCGGGGCTGGCGGATTGCAGGTTGGCGAAGCTCGCCTCCTCGACCAACTCGGCGGAGACCGCAATCCCGGCAAAGCCGCGCCCGGTCAGGCCGATGGCGCCGCCGCGGCGCAGCTCCGCCAGGCACCGTTCGACGGTGGCGCGATAGGTGGCGCTGCGGGCCTGGAAATCGCTGTTCATGCCTGGATATGGCTACCGGCCGCGTGACGGGTCAAGCCCTGGGGGCTGCGGCATGGACGCCAAGCGGCCGAAGGGGATGGTTAAGGAGGGGGAGTGCAGGCTTGTTTCCCGCTGATCCAAGGTGTTATGTGACCCCCCAAGGACAGACACCCAAGGGGAGCCCCATGCCCGCTGCCGCGGCCAAGAAGATCCTGCTGGTCGATGACGACGACAACCTGCGCCGGACCCTGGCCGAGCAGCTGGCGCTGGACGGCGAGTTCGAGGCGACCGAGGCAGCGACCGCGACCGAGGGGCTGCAGAAGGCCAAGGCCGCGCAGTTCGACGTCATCCTGCTGGATGTCGGCCTGCCGGACGGCGACGGGCGCGAGCTGTGCAAGGAGATGCGCCGGAACCAGATCGCGGCCCCGATCATCATGCTGACCGCGGTCGACGGCGAGGCCGACACCATCCGCGGCCTCGATTCCGGCGCCAACGACTACGTCACCAAGCCGTTCCGCCTGGGCGAGCTGGTGGCCCGCGTGCGCGCC
>DATFDU010000341.1:0-2779 GCA_035251915.1 Dongiaceae bacterium
GCGCGAGCAGATCGAAGAGGTGCTGATCGAGTATCTCGGCGTGCAGCAGGTGATCTGGCTGGGCGAGGGCTTGCAGGACGATCAGACCGGCGGCCAGATCGGCAATGTCGCGCGCTTCGTGAAGCCGGGCACGGTGCTGGCTCTGAGCTGCGCCGACCCCGCCGATCCCAACCACAAGATCCTGACCGACAACATCCAGCGCCTGAAGGCCGCGCGCAACGCCAAGGGCCAGGCGCTCGAGGTGATCGAGGTCGAGCAGCCGCGGCCGCTGTTCGATCCGGAAGGCAAGCGGCTCGCTCTGTCCTACGTCAATTTCTACATGCCCAACGACGGCATCGTGATGCCGGCCTTCGACGACGGCGCCAACGACCGCAAGGCGTTCGACGTGATGACCAGGCTGTTTCCCAAGCGCGAGGTGGTGCAGATTCCCGCGCTCGAGCTCGCCTATGGCGGCGGCGGCATCCACGCCTTCACGCTGCCGCAGCCGGTCGGCACCATCGTCAAGCCCTGACCTCATTCCGGAGGATGACATGCTGAAGCTGTTCTACGCGCCCGGCAGCTGCGCGCTGGCCTCGCACATCGCGCTCGAAGAGGCTGGCGCCGAGTATGTCGGCCATCGCGTCGATACGGCTGGCGGTGAGCAGCGCAAGCCAGAGTATCTGGCAATCAACCCGAAAGGGCGCGTGCCCGCCCTCGCCACCGACCGCGGTGTGCTGACGGAGAATCCTGCGATCCTCACCTTCATCGCGCAGAGCTTCCCGAAGGCGAAGCTGGCGCCGTTCGACGATGCCTGGGCGTACGCGCAGCTGCAGTCCTTCAACGCCTATCTGTGCGCGACCGTACATGTCGCCCACGCCCACCGCATGCGCGGCTACCGCTGGGCGGACGAGCAATCGTCATTCGACGACATGAAGCGCAAGGTGCCGGAGACGGTCGGCGCCTGCTTCGAGCTGATCGAGCGCGAGATGCTCAGGGATCCGTGGGTCATGGGCGACGCCTACTCGATCTGCGATCCGTACCTGTTCACGATCGCCGAATGGATGGAAGCGGACGGCCTCGACCCGAAGCGCTTCCCCAAGGTGCACGACCACCGCACGCGGATGTACGAACGGCCTGCGGTGAAGCGGGCGCTGGCGCAAGAGGGCAGGGGATAAACTCCGCCGATTCTCCCTTCGCCGTCATGGCAAGGCTTGGCCTTGCCATCCACGAGTTTCGATGGGCGATACCGAGCGGTGCAAGCAAACTCGTGGATCCCAAGGCCAAGCCTTGGGATGACGGAGTGAGAGTGGTTGGAAAGGGAGGCTTCCTACACCAACCGATCCGGCAGCTCCCGCCCCGCGAAATATGCGTCGAGGTTATCCAGCGCCTTGAACCCCATCGCGTTGCGTGTATCCACCGTGGCACTGCCGAGGTGCGGGAGCAGGAACACGTTCGGCAGGTCGCGATAGCCGGGATGGATGTTGGGCTCGTTCTCGAACACGTCGAGCCCGGCGGCGAACAGCTTGCCCGACTTCAGCGCGGCGATCAGCGCCACGTCGTCCACCAGGCCGCCGCGCGCCGTGTTCACCACGATTGCCCTGTCCGGCAGGCGCGCGATGCGCTCGGCGTTCAGCCAGTGATAGGTCTCGGCGCCGCCCGGCGCGTTGATGGAGAGGAAGTCGCAATGCGGCAGCATCTCCTCCGCGCTCTCGTGGTAGCACCCCCCTTGCTCCTGGTCGGCGGGCAGGCGCTTGCGATTGTAGTAGTGGATCTGCATATCGAACGCCCGCGCGCGCTTGGCGACCGCCTGGCCGATGCGGCCCATGCCGAAGATGCCGAGGCGCTTGCCGGTCATGTGGATGCCGAGCATGTAGGTCGTGGACCAGGACTTCCATGTCGCGTCGCGCACCGCGCGCTCGCCCTCGTAGGCGCGCCGCGCCGCGCCCAGCATCAGCAGCAGCGCGATGTCGGCGGTCGCATCGGTCAGCACGTCCGGCGTGTTGGAAACCGGCACGCCGCGCTGCCTGGCGGCGTTGAGGTCGATGTGCTCGTAGCCCACCGAAAACGTCGCGATCATCTTGATCGACTTGGGGAGGCGGCCGATCACCTCGGCGCTCAGCTTGTCGGTCGGCGTCACCAGCAGCGCGTCGGCCCCTTCCGCGCCCTTTACCAGCTGGTCGGCCGAGAGCACGCCGTCATGTTCGTTCAGCCGCGCCTCGTAGTCCCTGGTCAGTCGGCGCGTCACGTCGTCGGGCAGACGGCGGGTGACGAAGATGATCGGCTTCTGCGGCATGGGACCCTCTGAAATGCTCGAGCTTTACCTTTGGTCGAGGGCCTATCATGGCGATGCCGGCCATGCGATAATTTCTGAAAGCGGCCCTGATTGGTGAAGAGGCGACAGTGGCGGGTTCCGGGATGCGGCGGCAAGTGGCTGGAATGACGAAGGCTTTTGCACTTTCGGCGAGCGTGCTGGCGGTCGCGGCCGGCGCCGCGGAGGCGGCGCAGCTGGTACCCCATCGCGCGGTCTACGAGCTTTCCGCCAAGTCCGCCGGCGGCTTCGGGCGGAGCGGCGCCTTGCGCGGGCTCCTCACCTACGAGCTGATGGATGATTGCGAGGGCTGGAGCGTCAACCAGAAAGCCGGCCTCGATGTTTCCGCGCCGGACGGCGAGGGCCACCGCTTCGAATGGAGCCAGGCGACCTGGGAAGCCAAGGACGGGTCGAGCTACCGCTACTTCATCAAGGACAGCCAGGACGGCAGCACCGGCAACCAGCGCCGTGGCGAGCTGGTCTATCCGAAGG
>DATFDU010000342.1:0-3540 GCA_035251915.1 Dongiaceae bacterium
CGGGATCGCGCAGGGTCGGCAGGTTCTTCGGCACACCGGGAATCGGCTCGGTCACCAGATACTGGTGCTGCACGGAGGTGAGCGGCACGCTGACGCCGGCCAGCGCGCCGACGCGCCGCGCCCACTGGCCGCAGCAATTCACGACGACTTCGGCTTTGATGGTGCCCTGATTGGTCTCGACGCCGACGGCGCGGCCCTTGTCGATCAGGATGCCGGTGACCGCGACCTCCTCGATGATCTTGACCCCACCCAGGCGCGCGCCCTTGGCGAGCGACTGCGTGAGGTCTGCCGGGTTGACCTGGCCGTCGGTCGGCAGGAAAGCGGCGCCGACCACGTCGGAGATGTCCATCACCGGCCACAGCTTCTGCGCCTCCTGGGGCGACAGCAGCTCCATCTCCAGCCCGAAGGAATGCGCGGTGGTTGCCTGGCGCTTGATCTCGGTCATGCGCTCGGCATTGCAGGCGAGGCGCAGGCCGCCGTTGCGCTTCCATCCCGTGGCGAGCCCGGTCTCCTGTTCCAGCGTGTCATAGAGCTCGACCGAGTATTTGAGCAGCTGGGTGATGTTGGCCGAGGTGCGCAGCTGTCCCACCAGGCCGGCCGCGTGCCACGTGCTGCCCGAGGTCAGCCTGTTGCGCTCGATCAGAACCACGTCCTGCCAGCCGAGCTTGGCGAGGTGATAGGCCGTCGAGCAGCCGATGATGCCGCCGCCGATGACAACCACGCGGGCCTGGGTGGGAAGTGTGGTCATGCTTGAGCCTGATCCTGTGTTTCGTTCTAGCCGTTCTTGACGGCCTGCAGGTGCTTGCCGAAGTCGGGCGATCCCATCAGCATCTTGCAGCGCTCGAAGCGGTTCACCGCGTAGGCCCAGAAATCGTCGGCCGGGTTCTGGTTCACGTGCTGGATGATGCCCCAGAGCGTCCACAGCAGGTCGCACATCGCCTTGTAGAGCACCATGCGGCCGCGATCGCCAGCGGGCGGCTTGCCGCCGAAATAGGCTTCCAGCAGCGCTTCGTCCTGGTCCGGACCGAAGGCGGCCTCGACCGAGACGTCGCCCAGGTCCCACATCGGATCGTTGTTGCCGGCATATTCCCAGTCGATCACGTAGACCCTCTCGCCGGTATCGAGGAAATTCTCTGCCAGCGGATCGCAATGGCACGGCTTGATCGGCAACGGCCTTGCATTCAGCGCCGCCCGCACCGCCTCGGCCTCGCGCTTCACGTCGTGATAGCCGTCAGGCAGCGGCGCGTTCTTCTTGGTGAGGATGTCGAGGTACTCGTCCACCATCTGGAACAGCTCGAAGCGATTGAGGAACGGCGCGGCATGGTCATGCACGCGCCGCAGCGCCGCGGCGGAGCGCTTCACCGAGCCGAGATCCTTGAAGCGATCGGCACTCAGGGTGATGCCGCCGTCGACAAAGCGGCACAGCATCACGCCCGTCGTCTCATCGAAATGCACCACGTCGGCATTGACGCCGACCTTGGCGGCGGAGCGGGCGGCATGCGCCTCGTTCTTGCGGCTGATATACTCGCTGGTGCCGGCGCCGGGGATGCGCAGCACGTGGCGGCCGCGCGGCGAATCGATGCGGTAGTTGCGGTTGGTCAGGCCGCCCAGCCGCTCCAGCTTGACCGCGTTCTCCGGCACGTCTTTGTAGAGGTCGATGCCGCGCATCGCGGTCAGCACGTCGTTGCGATCGATGTCCGCGCTCATGCCGCGCTCCTCACGCCTTCAGCCGCAGGTTTTCCGGATCGTAGGCGGCCTTGGTCGCGATCTTCGCCTTGCTGACCTTGCCGAAGGCCTCGATCTCGACCGCACCGCGCGCGATCAGTTCCACCGGCAGGTAGCCGTAGCCGATCGCCTTGCCGACTGTGTAGCCGAAATTGCCGCCGGTGGTGACGCCCACGACCTTGCCGTCCACCATCACCGCCTCGCTGCCATAGAGCGGCAGATATTCGTCGAGCAGGAAGGTGACCAGGCGCTGCGTCACGCCGGCATCGCGCTGCTTCAAGAGCGCGTCGCGGCCGATGAAGTCGCCCTTGTTGAAGTTGACCCGGAATCCGAGGCCGGCCTCCAGCGGCGAATAGTCCGGCGTGATGTCGCTGGACCAGTAGAGATAGCCTTTTTCCATGCGCAGGGAATCGATGGCGCGATAGCCGGCATCGGCGATGCCGTGTGCCTCGCCCGCCTCGTGCAGCAGCTCGTAGACGTGTGCGGCATATTCGGTCGGCACGTGCAGCTCCCAGCCCAGCTCGCCGACATAGCCAATGCGGATCGCGCGCACCGGCGCAGCGCCGACCGTGATCTCGCGCATGGTGGCGAACGGAAAGGCGGCGTTGGAGACATCTTCCTCGGCGACCTGGTCCAGCACCGCGCGCGCCTTGGGTCCGCACAGGTTGATGACGGCGCGCGCCGAGGTCACGTCGACCAGCTGGACCGAGCCGGCGCGGCGCAGATGACTCTGGATCCAGTGCACATCGTGCTTGCCGAACGCCGCGCCGGTCACGAAGTAGTAGCGGTCGTCCGCGAGGCGCGTGAAGGTGAGGTCGCACTCGATGCCGCCGCGCTCGTTGCACAGCTGAGTGTAGATCACGCTGCCGACCGGCCGGTCGATGTTGGAGACGGCCAGGCGCTGCAGGAACGGCACCACGCCCTCGCCCACCAGCTCGAACTTGGAGAACGAGGTCTGGTCGATCAGCGCGACGCGCTCGCGCACTGCCTTGTGCTCCTCGCCGACCTGGGCAAACCAGTTGGTCTTGGCGCGGTCGAAATCCGGCCTGTCCTTCGCTTCCGTTCCCTTCGGCGCGAACCAGTTCGGCCGCTCCCAGCCGCCGCGCGAGCCGAACACCGCGCCGCGCGCCTTCAGCGTCTCGTAGAGCGGCGAGCGGCGGATGCCGCGCCGGGTCTCGTGCTCCTTGGCGGGGAATGCGAACTTGTAATGCCCGCCGTAGAGCTCGACCGCGCGGGCGTACATGAAGTGCCGGGTCGCGTGATGGAAGCCGAAGCGGCGGATGTCCAGTGGCCACAGGTTGAGGCTGGGCCGGCCCTCCAGGATCCACTCCGCCATCATGCGGCCCGCACCGCCGCCGGCCGCGATGCCGTACAGGAAGCCATTGCAGACGAAGTAGTTCGACAGCTCCGGCGCCTTGCCCATCACGAAGTCGCCGTCGGCGGAATATGGGATCGGGCCGTTCAGCAATTGCCGCACGCCGACCTGGTTGACGATCGGCGTGCGCTTGGCCGCCAGCTGCGCCAGCTGCTCGAAGCGGTCGAAGTTGCCGGGCAGCAGCTCCTGCGCGAACTGGCGCGGAATGCCGTTCGGCGCGAACGGCAGCGTGTCCGGCTCATAGCCGCCGACCACCAGCCCGCGCACCTCCGGCTTGTAATAGACCAGGTGATCGGGATCGCGCATGGTCGGCATGCGCTTTGGCGCGTCGGGGATCGGGTCGGTGATCAGGTACTGATGCTCGACGGCGAAAGACGGAATGCGCACGCCGGCCTGCTGGCCGACCTCGTGCCCCCACATGCCGCAGGCATTGATGAGAA
>DATFDU010000343.1:0-5681 GCA_035251915.1 Dongiaceae bacterium
AGCCCTGTAGAATCGCCACCCGAGGTAGGTAATGACCAGAATGACAAGTACAGCAAGAACCAGCTCGCGCCTCGGCAGGCGGCGCCACAACAATGCAATCGCCGACAAGATCGACAGGGCCATGAAGGGGACATTGTCTAGCCCGCATTTCTCAAACTGCCGGGACTGGGCGTTGCCGGTGGGACCGTGTTCGGTTTGGCAGCGGTCGTAGTCGGCGGTTGGTCTGTCGGAGCCGGTTTTCGGACGAGCGGGATGGCCGCGCCGGCTGCGCGGTGCAAGGACGCTATGTCGGATGGGTCTCTGGTTCGTCAGCGCCCCGCGGCTGAGAGCAAGGCGTGGGCGCGGCTGAACTCCGTTTGGTAGGGACATCCGGAGGCCATGGCGATCTTGATCCGACGGACGCTGACCCGGACCAGGGCCCCGATCTTGAGCAGCGCCAGGCGGATGGTGCCGCAGGTGGCGCGGACAAACCGGGTGTGCGCCAGGCCGATGCGGCGCAGCGCGCAGATGAGCACATAAGCCATCGCGGCGAACCACAAGCGGAGCTGGTTAGCGCGCATGGTGTTGGCCGAAGTGCGGTCGGCGAACAGATCGAGCTGCTGCTCCTTGATGCGGTTCTCCATCTCGCCGCGGGCGCAATAGACCTTCTCGTAGAGATACCGCGCCTCGATCTCGGCCCGTGCCAGGGAGGTGACGATGAAGCGGGGATTGGCCTCGCCCTTTGTCCATTCGGCCTTGGCGATGACCCGCCGGCGCCGGCTCCAACTGTCCAGCGTCGACCACCGGAAGTCCTTGAAGCGGCGCGCCGGCTTGCCCGTGCGTTGGCTCTGTTCGGCGGCCATGGCCAGTTCGGCCTCGATCTCGGCCACCAGCCGGTCGTTGCGCGCCAAGCCGAACAGATAGTCGACGCCATTGGCCTCGCACCAGGCCATCAGCGCCTCCCGGGTGAAGCCCGAATCGGCGCGCAGCAGGATGCGTGTCTTGGGCCAGCGCGCGCGGACCTGAGCGACGATGCGAGCCACCTCCTCCAGCGCGCCAGCCGAGGCGTCGATGTTCGCGGGCCGCAGCCGTGCCGCCAACAGATGCCGGCCACTGAAGATGTAGAGCGGCAGGTAGCAGTAGCAATCATAATAGCCGTGGAAGAAACGCCCCTCCTGGTGGCCGTGCACGGGATCATCCGTCGCGTCCAGATCCAGGATGATCTGCCTGGGCGCCCGATCATGAGCCTCCAGGAACAGCGTCACGAACAGCTCCGCGATCGCCTCCGGGTCGTGGCTGATCTTGTGATAGAGCGAGGGCGTGGGCCGGCTCAGCTCCAGGCGGTTGAGCGTCGACTTGCCGGCCACCGGCGCGCAGTCCGACCGCCGCGCCGCCAGCTTGCCGGCCAGCACCGCCAGCATCGGGTCATGGCGCAGCCGGTCGTGGTCGTTCAGATCCTCGTAACCCAGCGCAATCCCGAACACCCGCTGGCCCACCAGCGTCGATACCTCATGCTCGATCAAGGCTTGGCTGCGACGATCCTCAAAGCACCCCGCAAAGCGATCGATCAGCCCAATCGCCCGATCCGTCGCCCCCAGCAGCAATGCACCGGCATCCGATGTGATCCGACCGCCGTCGAACGCCGCAACCACGTCGCGACCTTCAACGCGTGCAAATCCAAACAAATTCGCGCTACACTCTGTCTGCATCGGGGCTCTCCTTGGGACCGGCGAAAGTCGTTGCGGCACAACTACTTTCTCAGAGTCCGGGCCCCGATGCACTCACCAGTTTGAGAAATCCGGGCTAGCGTCACCTTGCGCGCCGCGTTGACTTGCAAAGAGATCTCGCGCATCGATGCGGTCGGCTGCTCGGTGAGGTGGGAGACGGCGTCGACCGCCCTGCGGGTTTCGCGATCCACCGTATCCGCCATCGCCAGGAGCGCGGCCTGCTTCTCGGCTTCCGACGCGCGGCGTATTGCCTCCTGCTGCTGGCGCAGCTGCTCGGCTTCGATGCTCTGGCGGCGGAAGATGCCGACGGCCTCGGCCATCGAGCGGATCTCGTCCTTGCGGCCGGCGGAGGGAATCTCGATGTCCATCTGGCCCGCGGCCAGCCGCTTCATCGCGGCGGTCATGCACACCAGGGGCCGGACCACGCCATGGCTCAGGACGTTCCGTCATTTCTGGATCGTTCCATTCCATAGGCAAGGACCAATCCGAAGCGCCCAATCGGCAAACCACCTGCGGCGTCCTCATGCCTATTCTTTTCCCAGCAGTGACAAGCGATTACTCGCAGTAAAGGCACTCTGAACAGATGGAGTTGAACGTTGACAGCGCCGTCAGCCCTTCCTAGAACGTTCCAAAAAACACTCACAGGGAGGATCGAATGGCGATGGGCGGGCCGAGGGATCGGGTGACCATCGTGGAGATCGCCGCGGCCGCCGGCGTCTCGAAATCAACCGTGTCGCTGGTGCTGAAGGGCAGCGAGAGCGTCCGCCCGTCGACCCGCGACCGCGTCAATGCCGCCATTCGCGATCTCGGCTACGTCTACAATCGCGGCGCGGCCAACCTGCGCCGCGCGCATTCCAACGTGGTCGGCATGATCATCCACGACCTCAGCAACCCGTTCTGCGCCGAGCTCGCGGTCGGGATCGAGCGCAGCTTCCAGGCCGCGGGCTACGTCCCTTTCATCGCCAACACCGCCGAGAGCCCGGTGCGGCAGGCGGAGGTGATCAAGCTGATGCGCGAGCAGGGGGTGGCCGGCCTCATTGTCTCGGCCGCGCGCGGGACACCGGATGACGCGCTCGACGGCCTGGTGGCGGCGGGCGTGCCGGTGGTGCTGGCCATGCGCCGCCTCAAGGGTCGCCGCATTCCCATGGTGGGGCCCGACAACCGCCTCGGCGCGCGCCTGGCGGTGGAGCGGCTGGTGGAGCTGGGACACCGGCGGATCGCGTTCCTGGGCGGTCATGCCGATTCCGTGGTCCGGGCCGAGCGGCTGGAGGGATTCCGGGCGGCTCTGGCTGATGCCGGCCTCGATCCCGCCGGCGCCGTCGCGCCTGCCGCGCCGCCGACGCGCGACGGTGGGGCGCAGGCGTTGGAGACCGCCCTGGCGCAGCGCAACCCGCCGACCGCCGCGTTCTGTTTCAACGACATCGTGGCCTTCGGCGTGTGCCTGGGCCTGCGCCGTCGGGGCATCGAGCCTGGGCGCGGCTTTGCCGTCATCGGGTTCGACGACGTCCAGGACGCGGTCCATGCCGACCCGCCGCTGACCACCATCGCCGTCGACGTGATGGGCCTCGGCGAGCGGGCAGCCCAGAGCGTCCTGCGCATGATCGAGACCGGCCGCAACACGACCGAGGATCACATCGGCGCCGTTCATCTCGCGGTGCGGGAAAGCTGCGGCCGCCCGCTCGCGGAACGCACGGAGCGGCGGGCATGACTGGTATCATTGCAGTGTGGCGTGGCGGCGGCTACCGTTCATCCAGGTTCCGGGGGCAACAAGCCGGGACCCCTAACCAATGCACACCGGGCCAAGGTCAGCCGGGTGGCTTCCTTGATGGCGCGCGAGCGCGCAAGGGCAATGCGATAACCGACCGAACTTTTGCGCAGACAGCGGGAGGACTTACATGAAACTTTCGAAACTGATGGCGACGTCGGCTCTGGTGAGCGGCCTCGCACTCTTCTCGGCCGCGACCTACGCGGCGGAAGAAGTGGAGGTGTTGCACTGGTGGACGTCGGGCGCCGAAGCGGGGGCACTCAACGTGCTGAAGCAGGATCTCGAGAAGGCGGGCGTGGGCTGGCAGGACGTGCCGGTTGCCGGCGGCGGTGGCGAGCAGGCGATGACGGCGCTGCGCGCGCGCGTCACCGCGGGCAATCCGCCGACCGCCGTGCAGATGCTGGGCTTCGACATCACCGACTGGGCGAAGCAGGGCGTGGTGGCCGATCTCAGCGATCTCGCCGGCAAGGAAGGCTGGGACAACGTGGTTCCGCCGGCTCTGCAGGCATTCTCGAAGTACGACGGCAAGTGGGTCGCGGCTCCGGTCAACGTGCACTCGACCAACTGGGTCTGGGCCAACAAGGAGATCTTCGACAAGCTCGGCCTGAAGCAACCCACAAGCTGGGACGAGCTGATCGCCGCGCTCGACAAGATCAAGGAAGCCGGCTACACCGCGGTCGCCCATGGCGGCCAGCCGTGGCAGGAAGCCACCATCTTCGACGCGGTCGTGATGTCGACCGGCGGCCCGGAGTTCTACAAGAAGGCGTTCATCGACCTGGATTCGGCGGCGCTCGGCTCCGACACGATGGTGCAGGCGTTCGACCGCATGACCAAGCTGCGTTCCTATCTCGACGACAACTTCTCGGGCCGCGACTGGAACCTGGCCTCGGCCATGGTGATCGAAGGCAAGGCTGGCGTGCAGTTCATGGGCGACTGGGCCAAGGGCGAGTTCCTGAACGCCGGCAAGGTGCCGGGCAAGGACTTCCTATGCTTCCGCTTCCCGGGCACCCAGGGCGACGTTACCTTCAACTCCGACCAGTTCGTCATGTTCAAGGTCGGCGAGGACCGCCGCGCGGCGCAGGAGAAGCTGGCGAGCGCGATCATGTCGCCCTCTTTCCAGATCGCCTTCAACAAGGTGAAGGGCTCAGTTCCCGCCCGCACTGATGTTGACGGCAAGGACCTCGATGCCTGCGGCCAACAGGGCATGAAGGACCTGGCCGAGGCCAGCAAGAACGGCACCCTGTTCGGCTCGATGGCCCATGGCCATGCCGCGCCGGCCGCGGTGAAGAACGCGACCTACGACGTCATCACCGCCCACTTCAACGGCGAGATGGATTCCAAGACCGCCGCGGCGGAACTTGCGACAGCCGTCGAAGGCGCGAAGTAACGAGAACCGGCTGATCTGAGCAGGCGGAGCCGGCGCAACCTGGCTCCGCCGTTTCAGGCCAAAGCCGGCGTTTCAGGAGAGGCTTGGAGGACGGGATGAGTGTGTCCCAGGGCATGCCGGTCGCAGCCGACCGCGCCCCGATCGGACGAAAATCGCACATGACGGAATGGCTGCAGCGCGCTCTGCCCAAGATCGTGCTGGCGCCAAGCTTCGCCGTCGTCCTGGTCGTGGTCTACGGCTTCATCGCCTTCACGGGCGTCCTCTCCTTCACCGATTCCAAGATCCTGCCGTCCTTCAACTGGGTCGGCTGGGAGAACTACGTGAAGCTGTGGGGCTTCCGGAACTGGATCACCGCCCTGCAGAATCTCGCGATCTTCGGCTCGCTCTATATTCTGTTGTGCTCGGTGATCGGCCTGTTCCTCGCCATCCTGATCGACCAGAAGATCCGGATCGAAGGCGCGCTGCGGCCGATCTATCTCTACCCGATGGCGCTGTCCTTCATCGTGACCGGCACGGCGTGGAAGTGGTTCCTCGATCCCGGCATAGGGCTCGAGCACACCATGCAGCTGTGGGGCTGGGAGAGCTTCTCCTTCACCTGGATCAAGGACGGCAAGATGGCGATCTATTGCATCGTCATCGCCGCGATCTGGCAGTCCTCCGGCTTCGTGATGGCGATGTTCCTCGCCGGGCTGCGCGGCATCGACAACGAGATCGTCAAGGCGGCGCAGATCGACGGCGCCTCCAACTTCAACCTCTATCGCCGCATCATCATCCCGATGCTGCGCCCGGCGTTCCTGTCGGCGTTCGTGGTGCTGGCGCACCT
>DATFDU010000344.1:0-22062 GCA_035251915.1 Dongiaceae bacterium
AGCCCTGTAGAATCGCCACCCGAGGTAGGTAATGACCAGAATGACAAGTACAGCAAGAACCAGCTCGCGCCTCGGCAGGCGGCGCCACAACAATGCAATCGCCGACAAGATCGACAGGGCCATGAAGGGGACATTGTCTAGAATGAAGGCTTGCCACGAACAATACGACTTGACTATTCCGCAAGCCGATTCCGAACCGATCAACCGCTCGTACTCTTCCGGCTGAAGCACCAGGATGTCCAACCAGATTTCCAGTTCAATCGCGATGAAGAGGATCAAGGTCAGGCGCACGGCCCAGGCACCGACCCAACGCAAGCTCCTTACGCCGATCTTGATCATCGTGCCCCAATTATCTCCTGCGACGGTGATTGGGGGACCCTCCCCACCCATAGTCGACGCGCACGGATACCTCTTCCCGTCCCAGCGACTGCATCAAATCGACGAAGTCGTTCATTTCACTGGTGAGGTCGATGCAACCCGCCGATCCTGGAACCATGCCACCGTGAATGGAGAACTTGTCGCGCCCAAACGTCTTGGTGTCCGCTTTCGGCGTCAGCCAGAAGCGATAGTTGCCCCATGCTGGCGTTCCATACGGCCAGGGGCCATAACCGCCAACCCCCACGGCACGATCCGCGAGGCCCACATCCTCGTATCGCTGCATCTCACTTACCTTGGCCTGATAGCTGCCCTGCGGTAGCGGACCATAATCGCGATAGGATTGGTGCTCCGGCCCGGGTTCCTGGCCTACCCGATACGGCTGGCCAACTCATGATTGGCCTATCGTTTTCCTGAAGCGTCAACTTGGCTCCGTCGAACTGCAACGCATAGTGGGGATGCATTTGCTCTTCGTACCGGCGAACTCCTCTCGGAACTCAGCATCGGCTTCAGAACCACTTGAATTGGCCATCCAGCCCTGTCTTTTGGCTTTCTCCAGTTCTCACGCAATCACTCTCTATGATTGCATCTCAAGATCATCGCGGGCGCCGTCTCAGCTGGGCCTGCATCTCACTTGTCTAGCAGGGAAAGCCACCTCTAGGATGCCGCGCACCACTGCGACGATGGCTGGATCATGCCACCCGCTATAACGCTGGTCAATACTTTCCCTCTATGCGTGTATCAAAGCGTCACGAAATTATGGCGCACCGGGTCAGGCCGCGAGCTGCAGGATGGCGTAGCTGTGGCGGATGCCATTGACTTCGCCTGGGACCACGGCGTCGAAGCTGCAATTGACATTCGGATTCGCTCGGGCAACAGCCGAGGAGACTTGAGAACGCGGCCTCGCCCAGGCAAGACCGGTCTGCTTGCGCATGGTTGCCGCTTCGGGAAAGTGCACCAGGGCGGTGGCACCCGGTGTCATCATCGCGACGATGTTGCCGATATAGGCGTTGAACCGGTTCTCCGGAACCTTGGAGCACACATGCCAGGAAATGACGTAGCGTGGCTCTTCTGATCTCGCCCGCTGAATGACATCATCACCGATGACGTCAAGCCGTGGTCGTTTCGCCTGCGTCAGATCCGGAGAGAGATGAGCGCGACCGAGGTCGAGGAAATCCTGCGCCAGGTCCATACCCCAATATTTGCCTGGTTCAAGGAAGTCGATGAGCGGCTTCGCGAGCCGCAGGCTCCCGCAACCATAGTCGATCGTGAGGTCGCCCGGCTTCAGGCCGTGTTTCAGCAGGAACGCGAGCAGCTCGGCTTCACTGCGCAACGGCCGCGCCTTCGGACCGATGGCGGGATGCCCGCGACCGGATCGGATCTTGGACATGACCCGGTGCACATAATATCGCTCGTACGGCGCGATCGGATGGCTCAGCCGCCAACTCCAATAGTTCAGCGCCCTGCGAATCCTCGTCTTGAGTTTCATGAAACGAAGCCAATATGAACGGAAAAATCGGCGGAACCTGCCAGATTCCCGTTCCATGCACCAGTAACCTTAGCGTGCATAGCGCCCGCCAAAGATCGCCGGCGGCAACGAACTTTCATGCCCGCTTGGCGAGATACCCATCGCACAGCGCGTGCAGGCGCGCGCGGCCGAAGCTCGGATCATGTCCGGCATGGACGACCGAGACCGGCAGGTCCCGCAGCCGCTTCATGGTGGCGACATAGGTCGGAATGTCCGAGCCCGGCAGCTCATCAAGCAGTGGTCCGTCATAGATCGCATCGCCCGAGAACAGAATGCCGGACTTTGCCTCCCACAGACCGATGCTGCCCGGCGAGTGTCCCGGCAGGTGCAGGACCTCGAACCGGCGGTCGCCGACGTCGATCACATCCCCTTCGTCCACGACCCGCGATGCCGCCGCTGGCATCACCTGATAGGCCAGTGGATCGTACTCCGCGCTCGGCACCGCGGTGAACAGCTGTGGCGGCACATCGTAGCCCGCGGCGCGGATGCTCTCGAGCAACGCATCTTCCTTGCCGCCACCATAGAGCGAGGCGGCATTGCCGGCCGCCGCCTTGGCAGCCTCGGCGCGATGGATGATGCGGTCGTCGAATTCGTGGAAGCCGCCGACGTGGTCGTAGTGCACGTGGGTCGCCACCGCGGTCAGCGTCTTCGCGAACAGATCGCGCGCCGCCTCCTTGAGGCTCGCCATGCCGAGACCGGTGTCGATCAGCAGATCGCGATCGCGCCCGCGCACGTGCCAGATGTTGCAACGGATCAGCGGAACGACATGCGGTTCCCAGATCAACGTGATGTCGTCATCGATGCGCTGGAACGCGAACCAGCGATCTGCCACCTGGAAGCCCATTCTCTCCCGCCTCTTGCCGGCATCGGACCGGCGGGGAGCTTAGCTGCCTTCCGCGCGGATCACCACCTCCCGGGCGCCGCCAATATTGATCGAGCCCATCGGCCAGTCTGGCGACGCACGCCTTCCAGCCGATCCTGTGGTGGCGGGCAACCGGATAGATCGCTGTGCCCAGCACCGCCACGCGCAGGACGATGTCCAGCGTCACCGGCGCCGCGGCCCGCAGTCGTTCCGCCCAGGGCAGGAACCGCTTGGCGTGGACCAGTGCCGCACGCTCCGGCAACAGCATTTCCTGCCATCCCTTGGGCGGGTCGAACTCGCACAGGCGGGAGACCCGCGCCCGGCCTGCCCGCGTGATCGCCTCATGAATCCAGCCGATCTCGCGGGCCGCGCGGACCTGGTCTTCCGTCAGTTTTCCCTTGCCCTGCAGCAGATCGATGGGATCGATCGTCGCCGGTCGCGCCTTGAGTTCGGCGACCGGTCCCAGGTCCTTGTCCCTGCCTTTCCTCCCCGATTGCCGCACCAGCCCCGCCAGGTCGCTGATGCGCCGCAAACGCTCCGCGATCGTCTCCGCGAGCTGCTCGGCCAGCGCACTGCCGTCCCCGCCGCTCGCGCGCTCGGCGAGCGCCTTGCGTCCCTGCAGGGCTTCGATCTCGCGCTCCAGCCTTTCGGTCTCGCTGCGCACCCGCGCAAGCGCATCGGGCTTGCGCAGCTGAAGGCCCTGCCGCAACACCGCCAGGTGCGCCTGCCACAGATCCTGCTCTCCAACGGTTCGCGCGCGCTGCGCTGTCGGCATCGGCATCACCGCTTGCCGTACAGGTCGGCAGCGATGTTGAGCACGTGCTGGCGATCCCACTCGTTCCTGATCTTGTCCGGCCACAGGATGACGATGCCACGCTCGCGCCACGCCCGTCGCGCCATTGCTTCCATCTCCTTGACATCCGCGGCTGGCTGCGCGGATCTCGAATCTGTCGCGCGGGATTTCCGCTCGATCATCCTTGTTCCCCTTTCTCGGACTCGACGATCTCGGTGTCGCTGAACCGCATGATCTTGATGACCAAGGGCTGGGGTGCATCGTCCGTGGCTCCGGTGGCGGCAGCCTTGCCGAAGGCCCGGTTCAGCAGCTCCTGTGTCGCCGCCAGCGCCACCCGCTCGTCCTCGCTGCGCGAGAGATCGGCCAGGCGCTTCAGCGCCGCCAGCGCGGCATCCCGTGCCAGCAGCCGCAGATCGCCGGCTTCCGCTGCGCCTTTGGACGCCGCCCGATTGGCCCGCGTCATCCTCGGCCTCTTGGCCGCCATGCGCGGCTCTCCTTCATGTTGTGTCAGCGGCCGCGGGCGATTCGCCCCACCGTGCCGAGGCTGGATTCTGGCCAGAGCCCAGCCACCTCGCGCGGGGCGCCCTTGAAGAACCCTTCGGCCGGCACGTCCGCATCCTCGAACCGGATGCCGTCGGGCCATCGGCCGATCATGCGCGGCACGCCGCTCCGCTCGCGCCGGTGCGCAGCGATGGCACGGTCCGTCATGCGCGCGCCTCCACGCCTGAGGCGCGGCGCCGGGCGGCAAGGTGCGCCAACAGCTTGAGGTCGACCAGGACGATGCCCCGCCGGGCAGCGCCCTCGACGATGCGGGGCCAATATTGCGCCGGCACCGAGTCCCGATGCCGCCACTGCCGCACCAAGGTTGGCGAACAGCCGGCGTCGCGGGCGAACGCGCGGGTGGTGGGCCAGTGTGCGATCACGGCGCGGAAGCTCGGAGGGTGGCTGATCTCGATGGTTGTAAGCATGAGGAAACGATACATGAAGTATCGAATAAAAGCAATACACAAAGCATCGAAACTCCGTTACACTTCGTCTCATGCCTGACTCCACCGGCCCCGCCGCGTCCCACCGCCTGCGCCAGGCCATGCAACTGCGGGGCATCGGCTCAGCCGCGGAGTTGGCGCGTCTTACCAACCAGAACGAAGTGACGGTTCGTTCCCACGTCAACGGCACGCGCGACGTCTCCAAGCGCGCTGCGGAATCCTACAGCCGTGCGCTCAACATCGATCCCGCATGGTTGCTCTATGGCCACGGTCCCGCTCCCGATGGATCTCGTCGCGCCAGCCGGATCGATCCGGCACCCGAGTCATCGACGTCGCATGATTCAGATCGAAGCGACGACATTGGAGGAACACCCAACGTCCGCCCCTCCCTCTCGGAGACGCCGGACTTCCACTTCTTGTCCAAAGACATTCCCGTCCTCGGAACCGTGGAATGCGGATCCGACGGAGCCTTCAATTTGAACGAGGGAGGGCCGATCGATCACGTCCGACGGCCGCCAGGACAGATGAACCGAAAAGGCATTTACTGCATCTATGTGGAAGGCAGCTCGATGGAGCCGGTTTATGAGACCGGCGACCTCGTCTATGTCGATCCCCATCGTCCTCCCCAGGCGGGCCGGGACGTGGTGATTCAGCTGGTGGCAAAGACTGCAGCTGGCGAAGAACGGTGCTTTCTGAAACGGCTGGTGCGCCGGTCCGGCGGTAAATGGCGCGTCAAGCAGTTCAATCCGGAAAAGGAATTCGCGTTCGACGAGAAAGACGTCGCCGCCATCCATCTGGTGCTCAAGAATCACGAGCTGATGGGAATCTGACGGCGCGCTAAAGCACTTTCCGCCGAAGTGGATGCCGGTTCGGCGCGGAAACTGCGATCATCTGCCTTAGCACCAGCCGCGACGCTTGCCGCCGTCGTACTGCCGCGCCAGCCCGGCTGCGATGAGCTGTTCGGACAACAGCTTTCCGTCGACCCAGACGTCGGCGTCGATCCGGCCGCCGTATTTGTCCCAGCTCGGTTGCTCGAATTCGATTCGGCGTGCGGCCACAACCGCATTTCGGGTGAAGAGCGTGGCTCGCTCCGCCAACTTGCGTTCGCTCGCGCACTTGGCGCGGCCGCCGCTTTCGGGCGTATCCACGCTGCGCAAGCGCACTGCGACGGGGTTGAGTGCGGGCGGCAGACCCGGCAGATTGACCGTCAGCGTGTCGCCATCCTTGATGCCGATGACAGGCCAGGCATAGCGCGCCTGATCTGCGGCCGCCGCCGGAGTCGATCCGATCACGGCGGCAAGAATCAGGGTGCGGAAAGTGGTCAAGGACGAATGCAATTGAGGACGCATGATGCATCCCAATACAAATTGTGTTGACGGAAGTCAATTCATTATGTATCGTTCTGGAGGTTGAAATTGAGGGAGCCGATGCACCAGAGCCTGAGCAGCTTTCTGCGCGCCACCACCGACGCGCATTTCGAAGGTCCTATTCCGGCCGCCGACCGCGACCGCATCCGGATGGTGGAAAGCGCGGAGCGCGCCTTCGATCGCGCCTTGTCGCCCCTCGAGCGGGCGCTGAGGTCGCTATCGATCGCCTACGCGGACGTACTGAAGGACAGCGCTTTGGTCGAGGCCAGCCGGCAGCTGCGCACGGAGTCCGAACCGGAGGACCGCTATGCGGCGCTGCATCGGCAGCGGGCGGAGGTGCTGGCAGAAAGCGCGTCGTGGCTGTCCGAAGCCGCGCGCCAGGTCGCCGAGCGGGCACGCACGGAGAGTCCAGCGACATCCAGAGCGAACGGAAACTAACGCTATTGCGCGACGCCAAGCCGGCGGTTGGCGAACAGGACGTCCTGCCATTGCGGCGCCGGGAGCGGCTTGCCGTAGCGATAGCCCTGACCGAACTGACAGCCCAGGGCGCGCAGCCGCAGTTCGTCGGTCTCGGCTTCGATGCCTTCGGCGATCACGGTCAGATGCAGGATCTTCGCGATCTGGATGATGGCGCCCACCATGCTCTCGCCCGCGAACTCTCCGCTCATGGCGGTGATGAAAGAGCGGTCGATCTTCACGTAGTCGAGCGGCAGGCGCTGCAGCAGGCTGAGCGATGAATGGCCGGTACCAAAATCGTCCAGCGCCATGTGGCAGCCGAGCGCCTTCAATTGCTTCAGCACGTCCTGGCTGCGCGCGACATCGCGCATGACCGCGCTTTCCGTGATCTCGATATGGAGGCAGCCGGCCGGCACCGGGTGCTCGCTCAAGGCCGCCGTGACTGCCTCTACCAGGTCCGGGCTGTCGAGCTGACGGCTGGAAACGTTGACGCTGACGAAGAGATCCTGCGGCGCTCCCGCCGCATGCCAGGCACGCCCCTGACGCAGCGCCTCGCGCAGCACGAACTTGCCGATCGGCACGATCAGGCCGCTTTCCTCCGCCACCGGAATGAACTCGAGCGGCGAGATCAGTCCCCGCGTCGGGTGTTCCCAGCGCAGCAGCGCCTCGAATCCGGCCAGACGGTTCGGCCCCAGCTCGACGATCGGCTGCCAGAACACGCGCAATTCCTCGCGCCGCAAGGCCTGGTGCAGATCGGCTTCGATCCGCAGCCGGTCGCGCGCCCGTCGCTGCATGTCCGGATCGAACACCGCTTCGTGGCCGGCGCCCGACTGGCGCGCCTTGTTGAGCGCGGCCGTCGCATCCTTGATCAGCTCGTCGGCGCCGACATGGTGGGTCGAGCCCTGTGCCATGCCGATTGACAGGGTCAGCATCACGGATTCCTCGCCCAGCGACACCGGCTCTTCCGCTGCGCCGCGCACGCGCTGCGCGACCCGCACCAGATCGGTGTCCTCGCGCATCACGTCGACCAGGATGCACATCGTGGTGTCGCTCATGATGGTGAGGGTGTCGGTCATCCGCAGGATGCCGACGATGCGCTGCGCCACCACGCGCTGGACGTTGTCGCAGAACGACTGGCCGTACGCTTCGCGCATGGTCTCGTAGCGGTCGATCTGCAGCAGGATGATGCCGAAGCTGCTGTTCTTGCGCCGGCGCGTCTTGATAATGGCCTGATTGATGCGGTCGTACAGCACAATCCGGTTGGGCAGGCCGGTCATCGGATCGGTCAGCTTGCGCTCGCTGATGTCGGTGAGCGAACCCGCCACGCGGGTGGCATGTCCGTAGGGATCGCGCTGCGAGGTGCCGCGGATCAGGAACCAGCGATAGGACTGGCTCTTGTGACGTAGCCGGCATTCGACCTGGAAGGCCAGCGAGATGCCTTCGAGGTGATTGCGCAGCTCGCGCTTCACCATCTCCGATTCCTCCGGATGGACCAGCGCCAGCCAGTCTTCCATCGCGCTGAAGCGGTCCTCCGGCTGGTAGCCGAGCAACTCCCGCCAGCGCGGCGAGAAGTAGACGGAATCGTCGGTCAGCCGCCAATCCCAGATGCCGTCGCCGGCACCGCGCACCACCAGGTCGAAGCGCTGCCGCTGGTCGACGCCCTCCGCCATTTCCCGCAACCGTCCGAGGAGCGCACGGATGCGCGCCAGAGTGAGCGGCGGATAGGCGGGCGTTTCGAGGCAATCGTCAGCGCCGACCTCGAGCGCGCGCACCATGAGTTCTTCGCGGCCTTTGGCCATCAGCACGACGATGGGCAGGGTGGCGGAATTGAGCCCCTTGCGCAGGCGCGTCACCATGCGCAACGCCTCGTCGGCGGGCGAGGCGGCGAACAGCACGAGCAGGGACTGGCCCCGCTCCTCGATCTGCCCCTCCGCCTCAATCAGGTCGACAACCCGCTCGGCCGGCAATCCGGCCTCGCCCAGAATCGCAAACAGGTCATCCAGCGCCTGGCCCTGGCCGGCAACGATGATGACGTCGGCCAAGTCGGGGGCGATGCCAGCATTCATGGCTGACAGCCTCTGCGGGTGGCTGCTGGCGACCAAGCCGCCCTGACGGTGCCCATAATGGCCCTCGTGACCGAATATATCGAACGAGTAGGCTAATCATCCGGCATTAACCGTTCCTTACTCCTCGAGCGGCTGTCGTGGCAGCCGGCCGAGAAAACCCGTCAAGCGCAGAGAAAATCGTTCTATATTATATGGTTAATCGCTCGCGGCTCGGTCTGCATCTACGCCACTTGCGCACTGGTGTTTGAGCTGGTGCCGCCTATACTGGCGCCCGCGCGCAGGGTTCCTAGGGGTAGGGGGCTCACCGGCGCCGCGCGGGGGAAGCCACTGGCAATGAGCGTCGATCAGACGACCTTCGGACGCAGCGTTCCGATTTCCGGCCTCGGGCATCAGCCGGTGCACCGGCGGATCCTGGTGGTCGCCGTCCCGGCCATCCTTGCCAACCTGACTTCGGTGCTGCCGGCGATCGTCGACACCGCCCTGGTCGGCAGCACCGGTACCCGGCTCGACCTCGGTGGTATCGCTCTCGGCACCACCATCACCGGCTTCATTCTCTGGGCCTTCAGCTTCCTGCGTATCGGTACCGCCGGGTTCGCGGCCCAGGCCTTCGGCGCGCGGGACGAAGGTGAGCAGCGCTCGTCGTTCCTGCGGGCGCTCGGGCTCGCCATCATTTTCGGCTTCGCGCTCATCCTGCTGATGGTGCCGCTGGGCATGCTGGGCTTCGCGGTCTTCGATACCGGATCGGACGCCCTCGACATCGCCGGCCGCTACTACCACATCCGCATGTTCGCGGCGCCATTCGACCTCATCCTCTATGTGGTGATCGGCTGGCTGCTGGGCCGTCAGCGGGTGCGCGAGATGGTTGCGATCCAGGTCTTCCTCAACCTCCTGAACGTCGCGCTCTGCTATCTCTTCGTCGTGCTCATGGGCCGGGGCGTGGACGGGGCCGCCTCCGCGACCGCGATCGCGGTCGGCATCACCTGCGGTGTCGGCCTCATCATCGTGCGCACGCAGTTTCGCAGCCTGGCGTCGCGCAGCGCGGAATCGCGCCTGATCGAATCCGAGAAACTGCTGGGACTGATGGCGGTCAATCGCGACATCTTCCTGCGCACCTTCGTGCTGATGGCGTTCCTGGCCTTCCTCGTGCGCGTCGGCGCCCAGATGGGCGACGTCGTGCTCGCCGCCAATCACATCCTGTTCGGCCTGGTCGCCCTCATCGCCCAGGGCCTGGATGGTTTCGCCCAGGCGACGGAAAGCCTGACCGGCCAGGCGATCGGCGCGCGCGACCGCCATCGCCTCAGCCGTGTCGTGTGGGCCGGCAGCTTCTGGGGACTCCTGTGTGCCTTCCTCATCGGCGTCGCGCTCTACAAATGGGGCATGCTTCTCCTGCCCTTCTTCAGCCATGACGTGGACGTGCTGAAGGTCGCGCGCGATCACTTCCTGTGGGTCGCCGCCGCCCCGCTGGTCGCGATCTGGTGCTTCCAGCTGGACGGCATCTATTTCGGCGCCACGCGCGGAACCGAGATCCGCAACGGCATGATCATCGCGGCGGTTTTTGGCCTTGCGGCCAGTCTTGTTCTGCCGCCATTCTTGGGCAATTACGGAATCTGGGCAGCGCTCTACGTGTTCTACGTGATGCGTGCGCTGCCTCTGGTGTTCTGGTACAGGCGGATCCCGCGCGCACTTGCTCGTTGATCCGGGCGCATGCTCGTAGGATTCGGAGTGGTTGCCCATGCCGAGCTTTGACATCGTCTCCAAAACCGATATGGCCGAGGTCGACAACGCCGTGCAAGGCGTCGCGCGCGAGATCGGCACGCGCTTCGACTTCAAGGGCTCGCACTGCACGATCGAACGCAAGGAGGCGCTGATCACGATACTTGCCGACGACGACATGAAGCTCCGCCAGATGCAGGAGCTGCTGAAGGGTTACATGGTCCGGCGCAAGCTCGACGCCTCCGCCCTCGAGTTCAAGGACCCGCAGAAGGCGTCCGGCAACGCCTTGCGGCAGGAGGTCGTGGTCAAGCAGGGCATCGACCAGGCTCTCGGCAAGCGCATCGTCAAGGACATCAAGGACAGCAAGATGAAGGTCCAGGTCTCGATCCAGGGCGATGAGCTGCGCGTCAGCGGCAAGAAAAAGGATGACCTGCAGGATACCATTGCCTTTGTGCGCGGCCTGAAGATCGAACAGCCGCTGCAGTTCGTGAATTTCCGTGACTAGAGACCAGCACCGGACCCATCGATGGCACTCAAGAAGAACCCACTCAACCTCAATCCGCTCCAGCTCAAGACCCTGACCCTGTTCCAGGCGCTATCGCAGATGGAGGGCATCGCCGCGCCGCACGAGGATCCGAGCGGCCAACCCGGCCACATCATGATCTCGCACATGCCGCGCCCGCATGGCGATCATTTCCATCTTGGCCCTTGGGTGGTGCGCGCGCAGGATGCCTCCGGCCTCTCCAACGAAAGCGTCTGGACCGCGCTCGAGCGCAAGAAGCTGATCAAGTCGCTGTTCCCGAGGGCTTGCGTGCTGACACCTGCGGGGGGCTCCTATGATACCGGCCTCAGGGACCAGATCCTCCGCCAGGGCGGCCACCACTAGCTTCGCGGAGAGAGTGCCTCATGTCCGTCGATCTCGATCTCTGCTACATGCCGGCGACCGAGATCGCGGGTCGCATTCGTGCCGGTTCGCTGACCGCCACGCGGGTGGTCGAGAACAGCCTCGCGCGCATTGCCGCGGTCAATCCAAAGCTGAACGCCTTCTGCTTCGTCTACCCCGATGAGGCCCTTGGCATCGCGGCCAAGCTCGATCGCGAGGCCCGCGAAGGCAAGTTCCGCGGCCCGCTGCACGGCGTGCCGTTTGCCATCAAGGACCTCACCCCCACCAAGGGCAAGCGCACAACGCGCGGCTCCTACGCCTTCGAGCATTGGGTGCCGGACCACGACGCACCGATCGTCGAAGCACTGAATGCAGCCGGCGGCGTGATGGTCGGCAAGACCACGACGCCGGAGTTCGCCTACTCCGGCTTCACCGAAAGCCCGCTCTGGGGCACCACGCGCAATCCCTGGAATCCGGATCGCACCGCCGGCGGTTCGTCAGGCGGCGCCGGCGTTGCCGTCGCCAGCGGCTGCGTGCCGATCGCCGAGGGCTCCGACATGGGCGGATCGGTTCGAATTCCAGCCGCGTTCTGCGGCGTCGTCGGCCTGAAGCCGAGCTTCGGCCGTATTCCTTTCACGGTCCTGCCGAGCGAGTTCGACCAGCTGTCGCACTTCGGCCCGCTGGCGCGCACCATCGCCGACGCATGCCTGTTTCTGCAGGTGACGCAAGGTCCGGATGAGCGCGATATCCAGTCGCTGACCACGCCGCAGAACTTCCTGGCGCCCTTCGACACCGACCTCCGCGATCTCAGCCTCGGCCTGTGCCTGGATTTCGGCAAGCGCGTCTGGCATCCGGAGGTCGAAGCCGCCGTCCGTGCCGCCGCACGAGCGCTGGCGGAGGCCGGCGCGCGGATTGAAGACGTGAGCCTGCCGTGGGGCGTCGAGCTCGACGATTTGTGGCTGAAGCACTGGGAGGTCTATCTCGCCACCTTCTTCGGCCACACCCTGAAGACGCACCGCGGAAAGATGGACCCGAAGCTGGTGGCCTATCTCGACAACGGCCTCGCCGCCAGCGCCGTCGAGTTCAAGTCGCTGGAGATCGCCCGCACCGACGCCTGGCGCAACGATCTGGCGCCGATCCTCACGCGCCATCATGCCCTGCTGTGCCCGACCATGGCCCATCCCGCCGTCCCGCACGGCGGCTCCGACGCCAGCTACTGGAAAATGGAAGCCGACGGCACCTATCGTTGCCTCGATGTGACCTCCGTCTTCAGCCTCTTCGGCATGTGCCCCGCCCTCTCCATCCCCTGCGGCTGGAGTAGCGACAATCTGCCGATGGGACTGCAGATCGTCGCCCGCCGCCACGACGACCGCCTTGCGCTCCGGATCGGCGCGACAATCGAAGAACGCATGCCCTGGGCGCACCGCAGGCCGCCGATCTAGCCATGCCAGATCTCGATCTTGTCATCATTGGCGCCGGTGCCGCCGGCATCGGCGCGTCGCGCGTTGCGGCCAAGGCCGGCCTTACCCACCAGGTCATCGAAGCTTCGCACCGCATCGGCGGGCGCGCCTACACCGAGGACCTGGCGCCGGGCGTGCCGTTTGACCTCGGCTGCCACTGGCTGCATACCACCAACATCAATCCGCTGGTGCCCGAGGCTGATCGCCTCGGCGTTACGATCGATCGCAACTTCGCCTTCTCAGCCCATCTCTGGCTGAACGGCCGGCATGCCACGCCCGCCGAAACCGTTGCCTACGGTGCGTATTTCGACTGGGCCGAGAGCGGTGCCGGCCTTGCGCTGGCACCGAACGAAGACCGCGACGTGCTGTCGCTGCTCGACACGAGCAGCTCCTACCTCGCGCCCTACGCCCACGTCTTCTCCGTCATCCACGCCGCGGACCCGGATCAGGTTTCCGCGCAGGATGTCATGGCTCAGATCGCGAACGGCGGGGACTGGCCGGTGCGCGACGGTCTTGGCCGCATGATGGAGCGCCTCGGCGCCGGCATGCCGGTTTCCTTGAATACCATCGCGCAGGAAGTCGATTTCTCGCCGCGCGACCATGTCGTCGTGCGGACCAACAAGGGCATTCTGACCGCTCGTGCCGTCCTGCTCACCGTCTCCATCGGCATCCTGCAATCCGGCCTCATCCGCTTCCGACCCGCGCTGCCCGCCGTGACCGCTTCCGCGATCGACGGTTTCTCGCCCGGCGTTGCCAACCGGGTGGCGCTCCATTTCGACCGCGATGTCTTCGGCGATGCTCCCAGCAACATGACCATCGTCGATAGCGATGCCGAGCCCCTGGCGATTCACATTCCGACCTTCGGATTCCATTATGTGGTCGGCCAGACCGGCGGCCGTTTCGCCAGCCACCTGACCCGCGCCGGGCCGAAGGCCGCCACTGACTACGTGCTGGATCGCGTGTCGGCGGTGTTCGGCACCGGTATCCGCAAGCACTTCGTCCGCTCCATCGTCTCCGCCTGGGACACCGACCCATGGATACTGGGAGCCTATGCCTCGGTGAAGCCTGGCCATTTCGGTGCCCGCCAGGCCCTGGCGCAGCCGGTCGATGACCGCTTGTTCTTCGCCGGGGAGGCCGTCGGCATGCCCATGGTGGCGACCTGTGGCGGCGCCTATTGGAGCGGCACCCAGGCCATTGGGCGGATCGCCGCAGCCCTTCAGCCGGCCTAGGCGATCGACCGGTCCACCGCCCATTTGCCGGACGATCGCGCCATTCCGACGGGCCCGGTTTCCTTGCCGCCGTTGTCTCGCTCGGCTATGTCACTGGAAGTTCCGGCAAAGGATCCTCCATGGCGAATTCCAGCAATCTGCGCACCGGCGGCCAGGTCCTCATCGACCAGCTGAAGATCCACGGCGTCGACACTGTCTTTTGCGTTCCCGGCGAAAGCTATCTCGCGGCCCTCGATGCCCTGTATGATGCGCCGGAGATCAAGCTGATCGTCTGCCGCCAGGAGGGCGGCGCCGCCTATATGGCCGAAGCCTACGGCAAGCTGATCGGCCGCCCCGGCATCTGCTTCGTCACCCGCGGCCCCGGCGCCACCAACGCCTCGATCGGCGTCCATACCGCCTTCCAGGATTCCACACCGATGATCCTGTTCATCGGCCAGGTGGCGCGCGACCAGATGGAGCGCGAAGCCTTCCAGGAGATCGACTTCCGCCGCATGTACGGCCCGCTGACCAAGTGGGTGGCGGAGATCGACGACGCGGCGCGCATTCCGGAATATGTCAGCCAGGCGTTCCACCGCGCGGTCAATGGCCGGCCCGGGCCGGTGGTGCTGGCGCTGCCGGAAGACATGCTGACCGACCGCGTCGACGTGCCCGACGCCGGCCGCTACCAGCCGGTCCAACCCTCACCCAGCACCGCCCAGATGCACGATCTGCGCGACCGGCTGGACGAGGCGAAGCGTCCGTTCATGATCCTGGGCGGCGGCGGCTGGTCGGCCGAAGCCGTGGCCGACATCCGCGCCTTTGCCGAAGCCGCCAACCTGCCGGTCGGCTGCTCGTTCCGCTGCCAGGACCTGTTCGACAACAGCCACCAGAACTACGCCGGCGATGTCGGTATCGGCATCAATCCCAAGCTGGCGGAGCGCGTGAAGAATGCCGATCTGCTGATCGTCGTCGGTGCCCGCCTCGGCGAGATGACGACTTCCGGCTACACGCTGGTCGACATCCCGGTCCCCAGACAGAAGCTCGTGCATGTCCACCCCAGCGCCGAGGAACTCGGCCGCGTTTATCAGGCCGTGCTGCCGATCAATGCCGGCATGGCGGAGTTCGCCGCCATGGCGAAGGCGATCGGCCCCGTGCCGGCGCGCGCCTGGGACAACGAGACCAAGGCTGCGCGTGCCGACTACCTCGAATGGTCGACGCCGCCCCAGGTTGAAGGCCCGATCCAGATGGGCGAGATCGTGGACTGGCTGGAGCAGCGCCTGCCGGCCGACGCCATCCTCACCAACGGCGCCGGCAACTACGCCACCTGGATCCACCGGTTCCATCGCTATCGCCGGTTCCGCACCCAGCTCGCCCCTACCAACGGCTCGATGGGCTATGGCGTGCCCGCCGCGGTCGCAGCCAAGGTGACCGCGCCGAGCCGCATGGTGGTCTCGTTCAACGGCGACGGCTGCTACATGATGAACGGCCAGGAGCTGGCGACCGCCGTGCAATACAACGCGGCGGTGATCTTCGTGGTCGTGAACAACGGCAGCTACGGCACCATCCGCATGCATCAGGAGCGCGCCTACCCGAGCCGCGTCTCCGGCACCGACCTCATCAATCCGGATTTCGTCGCACTGGCCCGCGCCTACGGCGCGCATGGCGAGCTGGTGGCACAGACCGCCGACTTTGCGCCCGCGTTCGAGCGCGCCGCCAAGGCAGGCAAGCCGGCGCTGATCGAGATTCGATTGAGCGTGGAGGTGATCACGCCGCGCCAGACCCTGACCCGGATCCGCGCGGCCGCGCAGTCTTCCAGGGCTCGCGCTTGACCACGGATGGGCGCCTCTCCACCGAGCTCTGGGTGCAGGCTCATCTGCGCCGCTGCAATGCCCAAGGCTTGTTTGCCGCTGTGCTCCGCAAGGGTGACCAATGGGGCGGTGCCGTCATCGTGAAGCTCAACTTGCTCGATGGCACCTTCAGGGTGCTGACACAGACCCGCGACATGGATGGCAACGTCGCCTGGCTGGCGGCGCAGCAGGGCGCCTTGCTCGCCGAAGCGGACGCGAGCGCCTATATCGAGCGCCAGGTCAAGCGCGATCCTGACCTGTGGGTAGTCGAGATCGAGGACAAGCAAGGTCGCAACCCGTTCGAGGGAAAAGTGCTTTGACCGTGGGTTTTTGATGATAGTTTCGTGACGCGCCGAGCACGGCGGTTCATTAAGCCAGAATGAGTGAGTTCTTGTCCGGTCTGCTGGCCCAACTGCGCCTTCCCGATTGGCTTCGATCGCGTGGCTCGCGCGCCGCGCGCATCATCCGTGCCTCGGGCCTGTTCGACGCGGCGTGGTATCTCGAAGCCTATCCCGACGTCGCGGTGCGCGAGGTCGATCCCTTGGAGCACTACATTCGATATGGTGCGCGCGAAGGGCGCGATCCCAACCGTCTGTTCAGCTCCAGCTGGTATCTCGCCAGCAATCCGGATGTGACGGAGTCCGGTCTCAACCCGCTCGTGCACTTCGTCGTGCGCGGCGCGAAGGAGGGGCGCAGTCCGGGACCGCTGTTCGACACCAAGTGGTACCTGGACGCCAACCCGGATGTCGCGGCCTCGGGGATCAATCCTTTGCTGCACTTCCTGCGCCACGGCGTGCAGGAAGGGCGGCGCCCCAACAGCAGGATCGATTCCGGCATGGGCTTCGCCACGTCGGCGCAGGTCGCTTCGCCGCATTCCCGGAACGCACTCCGCAAGGGCTTCGACCACGATGGCGCACGCCGCTTCATTGCGACGATCCGATCGAGCGGCGGCCGTCGCGCCTTGATGCGTGATCGACCGTTGATCTCGGTCATCCTGCCGACGCGGGATCGGGCCGCGATCCTGCCCACTGCGATCGCCAGCATCCAGGCGCAAAGCTATGACCACTGGGAGCTCCTGATCGTCGACGATGGCAGCCGCGACGCCACGCCCTTGGCGGTCGTCGGTTTTCTCAAAGATCCGCGCATCCGCCTCCTGCAGACAAGCGGCATGGGTGTGGCCGCAGCGCGCAATGCGGCGATGGCGCAGGCGAAAGGAGAGTTCTTCGCCTATCTCGACAGCGACAACAGCTGGCAACCGGAGTTTCTGGAGGTTTCGGCATCCTACTTGCTCGAGCGCAGTCTCGAGCTGGCCTATTCCGCCTTGGCCGCGAATGACGGCTGGCGCACGCGCTATGTTGGCGCCGAGTTCGACTATGGTGACCTCAGTCATCGCAATTTCATCGATATCAACGTCATGCTCCACCGCCGGGAGCTGTATGACCGGCGTGGCGGCTGCGACGAGACGCTCAAGCGCATGTCCGATTGGGACTTGGTCCTGCGCTACGCGAAGGACTCGCGAGTCGGTTACGCCCCGTTCATTGGATGCGTTTACGATGGCCGGCTGACGCGCGCTGACCGCATAACGGTGTTGGAATCGGTCGGCTGGATCTACGTCGTGCTCGGCAAGCACCATCTGGATTGGGCGGTGCTGCAGGCGAGTGCTGCCGCGCGCGACCAGAACTTGGTGTCGATCGTCATCCCGATCCATGGCCAGCCTGATCTGACCGCCGCTTGTCTGTCCTCGCTCTACGAGATCGACGCGGGCTGCGGGTTCGAAGTTGTCCTGGTCGACAATGGCAGCGACCCTGCAACGGTCGCTCTGCTTGACCAGTACGCATCCACCCGTCCAAATGCGCGGCTGGTGCGCAATTGGGAGAATCTCAATTTCGCCCTCGGCTGCAATCTCGGCTTTGCAGCGAGCAAGGGCGGCACCGTTGTGTTCCTCAACAACGACACGCGCGTCCAGGCCGGATGGCTGCGTGCGCTGGTGTCGCCTCTCCAGAATGCATCAGTCGGCGCAGTCCAACCAAAGTTGCTCTTCCCCGACGGCACCATTCAGACCTTCGGCACCGTCACCGGAGAGCGCAGCCGTATCCCATACGAGCTATACCGCGGCCTCCCCGGCGATGCGCCGCACCTCAAGAAGCCGCGCACGCTCTCCATGATCAGCGGTGCTTGCCTCGCCATTCGCGCCGGCGATTTCGCGGCACTCCACGGCTTCGATCCGATCTTTATCAATGGTCAGGAGGACAACGACCTGTGCCTTCGCTTGAAGTCCCGGCTCGGCAAGACCTGTCGCGTTGAGCCATCCTCCGTGGTCATTCACAGCGAAGGCGGCACGCCAGGGCGCGGGCGATTCTCCTACAACAATCGTCAGGCGTTCGTTGAGCGCTGGAAAGACAGTCTCGTGTCGGACGACACAGCCATCTATCGTCAGGATGGCTATGTCGCGCACTATGGCGCGCCCGACGTTCCGGAATGGGAGCCGGCTGGGCTGGCGGCGTTTCGGCCTGTGCTGGAGCGTGATCCGAACAGCCTCATGTCGCCGGTGCCGGCACAAACGGTTACCCCGCGCCGTCCGTCCTTCGCGATCAAGATCGCTTGTCCGAGCGAAGCGGTGCGCGACGAGTGGGGCGACTACCATTTTGCCCGCAGCCTCGCGCTGGCATTGCTGCGCCTCGGCTGTCGCAGCAGGATCGACTATCTGCACTCGTGGAACGACCCGGGTCCCGAATGCGAGGTCGATCTCGTGCTCCGCGGCCTCGAGCGATATGTCCCGCCGACCGGCCAGCCGGCGATCTTGTGGGTCATCAGCCATCCCGATCTTGTCACGCCTGCGGAGCTCTCCGCCTACGACAAGGTCTTTGCCGCCTCCCATCGCCTTGCTGAACGTTGGTCCGGCGCGCTCGGCATCCAGGCTGAGCCGCTGCTGCAATGCACCGACCGTGATCTGTTCTTCGCCGATCCCGCGGACACGCCGCGGAACCACGACGTCCTGTTCGTCGGCAATTCGCGCAACGTCTTTCGCCCGGCGGTCCGCGCCGCGATCGAGGCCGGCGTGGAACCGGTCGTCTACGGTACACGGTGGGAGTCGCTGATCGATCCTCGGTACATCAACGGATCGATCGTGCCAAATGCTGTTGTCGCCGACTTGTACCGCAATGCCGGCGTGGTGCTGAACGATCACTGGCCCGACATGCAACAGGCCGGAATCTTGTCCAACCGCGTGTTCGACGTGCTCGCCTGTGCGGCGCCCCTCGTATCGGATGAGGTGCCCGATCATCCCGATGGATTCTGCGATTTGATTGCGGCATTCGGCTCCGGCAGGCCGATCCGCCTGTCGATCGAGCAAGCCATGAACGAGGATTCCGCGCGCCGCGCCCAACGCCGGGCCTTTGCGGACGTCGTACGGCGCGATCACAGTTTCGACAACCGCGCCGCCGTCATTCTGACGGCTGCCCAGGCCCTGCTGGCTCGCCGCGGCCGGCAGTCGCCCGCTTGACGTGCTATTTAAGCCGCGGCGATCGCCTCGATCTCCACCAGCCAGCCATCTTCCAACAAGGTCGCGCCGACGACTGTCGTCGCCACGCGGTGGTCACCCAGGGCTGCCGCGCGGGCGTGCATGTTTGCCTCGCGATAGGAACGATCCGCCAGGTAGCACGTGACCTTCACCAGGTTCCTCATGCTCATGCCGGCATGCTCCAGGATCGCTCCGATGTTGCGCCAGGCCAGCGCACATTGCGCTTCGATCCCCTCTGGCGCCTTGCCGGCCTTGTCCAATCCCATGGTGCCGGTGATGAACAGCAGCCGGCGCGCTTCGACCACCTCGAGGCCGTGGGTATAGGGTCCGACCGGCGCGAAGATCGTGGAAGGATCGTGAGTCCTCATCTGCATCGCATCACTCCTCGGTATCGGCGAAGGCCTGCGTCAGTACGTCCATCAGATGATCGGCATTCGCCTGGCTGAAGATGAGAGCTGGCCGCAGCTTGATGACGTTGTCGTAAGGCCCGTCCGTCCCCATCAGCACACCCAGCTCGCGGCAGCGTTCCACCACGCGCCCGGCCCGCTCGGTCGCTGGCTCCTTGCTGGTGCGATCCATCACCAGGTCGATGCCGAGCATCAGGCCGAGGCCTCGCACGTCGCCGATCACGGCGTGCTTGTCCATCAGCGCGCGCATCCGCGACAGCAGATCCGCACCGATGACCGACGCGTTTTTCAGCAGGCCGTCGCGCGCGATGATCTCCAGTACCTTCAATCCCACGGCGCAGGACACCGGATTGCCGCCGAAAGTGTTGAAATACTCCATGCCGTTGGCGAAGCTTTCGGCAATCTCTTCTGTGGTCACCAGCGCCGCCATCGGATGCCCGTTCCCGATCGGCTTGCCCATGGTAATGATGTCGGGGGTCGCATCCTGGGTTTCGAACGCCCACAGGTGGCTGCCGACGCGGCCGAAGCCGATCTGCACCTCGTCTGCGATCACAACGGCGCCGGCGGCGCGCGCCGCCGCATGAGCCGCCTGCAGGTAACCGTCTGGCAGCACGATTTGCCCGGCCGAGCTCGGCAGCGATTCCGCGATGAACGCCGCAAGACCCCGTCCCTCCTTCGCCAGCGCTGACGCGATCTCGGCGACCGGCTGGGCGTAGCGCCGTCCGATCTCCGCTTTCGGCCAGTCTGCGGGTGCGCGATAGGCATCCGGCAGCGGTGCTTCCCAGGTGGTCCCGGACCGCCCTCTGCCGCCCTTGCGCTTGTATTTGTAGGGGCTGATGTCGATCAGCGCCTGGGTGTGCCCGTGATAGGCCCAGTCGAGCGTGATCACGTCCTTCGCCCTGGTGTGGTTGCGCGCCATGCGCAGCGCCAGGTCGTTGGCTTCGCTGCCGGTGCAGCAGAATGCCGCGACCTTCAGCTTCGCCGGCAGGGTCGCGGTCAACGCCTCGGCATAAGCGATCACGTTGTCGTGCAGGTAGCGCGTGTTGGTGTTGAGGATCGCCGCCTGCCGCCTGATCGTCTCGACGATCTCCGGATTGCTGTGGCCGAGTTGCGCGACGTTGTTGTAGCAGTCGAGATAGGCGCGCCCCGTTTCGTCGATCAGCCAGACGCCATCGCCACGCACGATCTTCAGCGGCGTGCGGTAGGAGATGCTGAGATTGCGGATCAGCTTGCTCTTGCGCGCGGCCAGCAGCGCGTCCTTCGCCTTCCCGCCGGGATGGACCGACTCCGGCGGCAGTCCCGCGAAATGCACTGGATCGGGGAACAGCTCACTCCAGATCGCGCGATAGCTCGCTTCGCCCGCACCGATGACATCTCCGGCACGGTCCGGCCGATAGGTGATGAGCTGGATGTGCACATGCGGCTGCCAGTTCCCGTTCTCGTGCGTCCCGCCAAGCCGGCCGATCACATCGCCCGCCTTCAGCCGCTCGCCCACCTTGCGGTCGCGGACAGTCTGGGCGGACAAGTGGCCCCAGAGGCTATGGAAGACGAGGCCGTCCGACTCATGCCGGAGGAGCACCGCGTGCCCGTAGTCGAGCGGCAGATCGGTTTCGAACAGATCCACGACTGTCGCATCCATCGGCGTGCGCACGTTCGACCCCGCCGGCGCGAACAGATCGAGCCCCAGATGCACTGTGCGCCGCTGGTCCGGCGAAAACACCGATCGGAAGGCATCCGAAGAATAGACCGGCCGCTCCTCGCCCCATGGGCCGATGCCCAGATCGACACCCTCGCGATCCGCGATGGCTCGCCACAGGCGCTCGGCCTCCTCGGGCTGGTGCGCGGCCGACGCCTTGGCGATCGGATGCGCCGGGTCGCCGAATGGAACAGCGGCCTTCGCGGCCAAGGCCGGCGCCTCATCCATAACAGACTGCAGCTCTCTTCGATGTGCGCCGATCCAGCCGATCACCGCCTGCGCGCCCGGCGCCGCTTCGAGCCCGCAGGCGTGGCGCAACATGCCCGTGGCCAACGCCGGATCCATGGTGCGCAAACGCTCCAGCATCGCCCAGGCCGGTGCTTCGCTGATGTTGAGGTACGCGTTGTCTTTCACCCGCTCGCGCCGCGATGCCGACAGCGTCACGCTCGTCGCCAGTCGGATGGCGATCAGGTCGAACAGCAGGTCGAGCTCTTCGGGCTGCAGCGGATAAGTCCGGTGATAGGCGGCCGCAATCCGCCCGGCGACCTCGATCGGCGCCGGCTGGTTCAGCACGGCATAGGCGCCGGCGACCGCCAGCTCTCCGATGGTCGCGCTGTGGATCGCATCGCCGAAGTCGATCAGGCCCGTGATGCGCGTGCCGACCGCTCCATCCACCAGCAGATTGTTGTCGTTGGCATCGCCGTGGATGACCTGGGCGCGCAGCCGGGCCAGCCGCGGCGCGACCTTCGCCTCGAACCGGTCGAGGAAGTGCTCGAGGATGCCGCGCTGCTTGCGATCCTCGATAAAATCCAGACGTGCGCGCGATCGCCCCGCCTGCTTGATGTCCCAGTCGAAGACCCGATGGGCTCCCGGATGGCCGAAGCTCTGCAGCGCC